>JALYWF010000140.1 GCA_030852845.1 Pseudomonadota bacterium | reverse complement strand
GATCCCGGCGGATGCGTCAGACCAGCTGCAGGGGGCCGCCTGCGGCAGATAGATCAGAACAATCCGTTGCCACTCGTGCTTGACGGGGAACTCCGTAAAGCAGAGTTAGGCGCCATCTAGCACCTTGCCAACTCGGACTTCGAATGCCTTTTCAATGAGCTTGCTCTGAGTCTTGTCAGAGGCCTTATAGAGAAAGATGACTTCACCATTGTCCGAGACGCGGCTCGGGCCGTCACCCTTCTTGTCAAGGAAGACGATTTCGAGCGTTGCTGCGTCTTCATCGCCTTTGTAGTCGCGATTGCCTCCAGGCAGGCCCATGACTGCCACTACTTTGGTTTCCTGCATTAGGCGCACGAGCACGTCATTGCGACTCTCGGCGCATTTGCCAGAGATTGCGACCAAAAGTAGGCCGATGAACGTCGGGAGCGAGAGTCTTTGAGAATTCATAGACAAGACCTCCGATGGCGCCTAACTACCCAGCTCAGCGACGGCGCGGTGACACTGAAGCACGCGGGCGCGCCAGCGCTCGTGTGCGCTCTGCGCTCGGCCGCCCGCGGCCGAGCACTTTATGCCAAACGCCGCTCGCTGCAGCGCAGAGTTAGGCGTCACGCGGCACGCGCCTCTTAACAAGGATGGCGATTGCCCAAATGTAGAGCACCACAATACCGAACGGAATTGCCACGAACCTGTGCTCTGGAAGTAGGTACCAGAGCGAGACGACGAGAACGGTGCGGGCCACCGCATGCGCTACACCTATCCAGTGCCGAATGATCCATGTGATGGGAACCCACATCATTCCGGACAAGACCCCAACACTCAGCGGTAGTGACGTATGGTCTATCAGGTAGAACGGTATTGCGATTGCGTACGCAAGCAGGGACATGGCCACAGCGTAGAAAAAGAGTGCATCGAAGGTGTTCTTCGGCCGCGTCCTGTCCAGGAAGTTCTCGCCCGTGAACTTAGAAATAAACATAGCGAGGTACACAATCATTCCGGTTGCTATGAACAGAACGAATGAAGCTGCTCGAGAGGGGAGCAGCATGCCGGAGACGCCTACGACGGCCCAAGCTATGGCGCCGGCGATCGGAGTCGCGATAAGGGGGCGAGTTGCGAACTCTTCGCGCTGAAGTTCAAGGGAGCGATTGTTGCCTGAGGACGGCATAGATGACCTTTCCGTGACGCCTAACTATTAATTAGGTTTGTCGCACTAATTCCAAATCGCGACAAATAAAGCTCAAATGCGACACCCGGAGAACTTAACCCCCTGATATTCCTTTCCACCCGGCACAAATCGCGACGTGTCGTCATAAGGGAATTAGTGCGACATGGAAGCCCCGAAGCCCCCCACCCTCTTCGGCGTGGTCCGCGAACAAATCCGTCTTCGCCACTATAGTCTCCGCACCGAGGACACCTACCTGGAATGGATCCGCCGATACGTCCGCTTCTGCGGCGGGCGACATCCTCGCGGGCTTGGTCCCGCCGAGATTACCACCTTCCTCACCCACCTCGCCGTCGACCTCAAGGTTGCCTCGGCAACGCAAAACGTCGCTCTGCAGGCATTGCTCTTCCTCTACCGTGATGTGCTGCAGGTCGAACTCCCCCGTCTCGACCAGGTGGTGCGGGCCACTCGCCCGCGCAAGCTGCCGGTGGTCCTGACGCGGACTGAGGTCGCCCGGGTGTTTTCCGAACTGGGTGGACGCTCGCGGCTGGTGGTCGGTCTGCTGTACGGCAGCGGCCTCCGGTTGCAGGAGGCTCTTGAGCTCCGGGTAAAGGACCTTGACCTGGAGCGCCGCGAGCTCACCGTGCGCAATGGCAAGGGCGGCAAGGATCGTCGCACCGTCATCCCGCAGGAGCTGGTCAATCCACTGCGAATCCACCTGGGTGAGCTTTCGGCGTGGTTCCAGCGCGAGAGGAGTGTGGGTGCGCCCGGCGTTTCCGTCCCGGGTGCCTTGAAGAAGAAGTACCCCGGTGCGCCAACGGCCTTTGGCTGGCAGTGGGTGTTCCCGTCCAGCACCTTCTGTCAGGATTCCTACGATCGAACAACGGTGCGTCATCACGTGCACCCGCGTACGTTGCAGCGGACGGTTCGCCAGGCGCTCCATCGCGCAGGCATCTCACGCCCGGCAGGTTGCCATACCTTCCGCCATTGCTTTGCCACCCACCTGCTCGAATCCGGCAGCGACATCCGCACGGTGCAGGAACTGCTGGGCCACGCGGACGTCTCAACGACGATGATCTACACCCACGTATTGAATCGCGGTGGTCAGGCCGTCAGGAGTCCCCTCGACGGGCTGTTCTGACAGGCCCCGCCATCACCTCCGGCGCCGCTTCACTCATACCAATTTCCACACCGACCCATGCTCTGGCGCCAGCCCCCGCCGCAGCCGATAATCGGGGACTTTCCACCCGAAACCTTCACCCGAATGCCCGCAGATTCCCTCTCCCCCGCGGAAGCCGCCCTGCGTGACGCCGCCCGCGACTATCACCGCCTCCCCGGCCCCGGCAAGGTTTCGGTTTCCCCGACCAAGCCACTGACCAACCAGCGCGATCTCTCCCTGGCCTATTCACCAGGGGTGGCCTACCCCTGCCTCGACATCGCGGCGGACCCGCGCATGGCCGCGGATTTCACCTCCCGTGGCAACCTCGTGGGGGTGATAACCAACGGTACGGCGGTGCTGGGCCTGGGCGACATCGGCCCGCTGGCTGCCAAGCCGGTGATGGAGGGCAAGGGTTGCCTCTTCAAGAAGTTCGCCGGCATCGACGTCTTCGACATCGAGCTTGCCGAGCGTGATCCGGACCGCCTCATCGACATGATCGCCGCGCTCGAGCCCACGCTCGGCGGCATCAACCTCGAGGACATCAAGGCGCCGGAGTGCTTCTACATCGAGCGCAAGCTCACCGAGCGGATGAACATCCCGGTCTTCCACGACGACCAGCACGGCACGGCGATCATTGCGGCCGCTGCAATCCGCAATGGCCTGGAGCTGGTGGGCAAGGACATCGGCAAGGTGAAGCTGGTGGTGTCCGGCGCCGGCGCCGCGGCCATCGCCATCCTCGATCTGCTGGTGGGCCTGGGCCTCAGCCGCAACAATGTCTGGGCCTGTGATTCGAAGGGGCTCATCTACGAGGGACGCGGCGACTCCTTCAATCCGGAAAAGGCACGCTACGCACAGAAGACCACGCTGCGCAGGCTGGCCGATGTGATGCCGGACACCGATGTGTTCCTCGGCTGCTCCACCGGTGGCGTGCTGACGCAGCCGATGGTGAAGTCGATGGCCCCGCGCCCCATCATCCTGGCACTGGCGAATCCGGAACCGGAGATCCGCCCCGAGCTGGCGAAGGAAGTACGGCCGGACTGCATCATCGCCACCGGGCGCTCGGACTATCCGAACCAGGTGAACAACGTGTTGTGCTTCCCCTACATCTTCCGTGGTGCGCTGGATTGCGGCGCGACGAAGATCACGGCACAGATGAAGCTGGCCTGCGTGAAGGAGATCGCCGACCTCGCGAAGGCGGAGATCAGCGAGGAAGTGGCCAGCGCCTACGCGGGCCAGGACCTTTGCTTCGGCGACGACTACATCATTCCCAAGCCCTTTGACTCGCGGCTGATCCTGCGCATCGCCCCTGCGGTGGCAGCTGCGGCAGCGGCTTCAGGCGTGGCCACGCGGCCTATTGCCGACATGGAGGCCTACCGCACGCAGCTGACGCGCCTGTTCTCCGCAGGCGTGATGCTCACGCGTCCGGTGTTCGGTGCGGCGCGTGCCTCGGCGCGCAAGCGCATTGCCTATGCCGAAGGCGAGGATGAGCGCGTGCTGCGCGCGGCCCAGATCGCGCTGGACGAGGAACTGGCCTTCCCGATGCTGATCGGTCGCCCGGCGGTGATCGAGGCGCGCATCCAGAAGGCCAACCTGCGCATGAAGATCGGCCAGGACGTGGGCGTGGTGAATCCGGATGATGATCCGCGCTTCCGGCAGTACTGGCAGACCTACCACCGCATCATGGGTCGTCGCGGCGTGAGTCCGGATGCGGCCAAGGCCGCGGTGCACCGCTCCACCACCACCATCGCTTCGCTGATGGTGCACATGGGAGACGCGGACGGCATGCTCTGCGGCCTGCACGGCCGCTACGACGCGCACCTGGAAAATATCCGCGACGTGATCGGCCTGCGCGAAGGCGAGCCGGCGCTGGCGTCACTTTCGGGACTCGCCATCGACAAGCGCACGCTGTTCATCGCCGACACTTACGTGAACGAAACGCCCTCGGCGGAGCTGCTCTCACGCATTGCCCGCATGGCCGCGCGCGAGGTGCGGCATTTCGGCCTCACGCCCAAGGTGGCATTCCTCTCCCATTCCAACTATGGCTCTTCACGCCGCGAGTCGGCCAAGCGCATGCGCGAGGCCTACGAGCTTTTCTCCAAGGCCAATCCCGACGTGGAATGCGATGGCGAGATGCACGGCGATGCCGCGCTGTCGGAGACCATCCGCCGCGGCAACCTGATGGACAGCCGCCTCACGGGTGAAGCCAACATCCTGATCTGCCCGAACATCGATGCGGCCAACATCCTCTTCAACACGCTGAAGGTGATGAGCGGCGAGGGCACGACGGTGGGTCCGATCCTGATGGGAGTGGCCCGCCCGGCGCATGTGCTCACCCCCTCCTCCACCTTCCGCCGCGTGCTGAACATGACGGCACTGACGGCGGCGCAGGCGGGCATGCCTGCGGCTTTGCGCAGGGCCGCGGGGTCCTGAAACCTACTCGCCGTCCCAGTAGTCCACGCTGTCGCCCTGCCGGGCGACATGCCTCACCACCCTGACACTGCCGTCAGGTGCGGGCTGGCGGGAGATCAACGCTACTTTGCCGGAGTCGGGATATTCGACGGTCTCCGGCGAGATCATGGTGCTGACGGCGAGGTAGCGCATCTCCTCGCTGCCGGTGTTGAGGATCTGGTGCGCAACTTCCGGACCGCCAGGAGGATTGGCGATGAAGTCTCCCGGGCGTAGCGAATAGCGCTCGGCTCCCACGCGCAGTTCGCCGGTGCCCTGCAGGATGTAGAACATCTCCTCGTTGGCGTGGTGGTTGTGGAAGGGCACCGCGCGTTTGCCCGGCGGCACGACGGTGATGTTGTAGCCCAGCAGCCTGGCGCCGATACGCGCGCCGACGGCCCCCATGCGCGAGGCGAAGCGATCGGCGGCCGCACCGCGTGGCTGGAAGAAGGCCGCGCGTTCCTCTATCACGACTTCATCGAGGTTGATGACGGGGCGGTTCAGTGGCCCTGTACTCATTCGGCCTCCTTCTTCTCGCGCGCGCGGTCGATGTGGCCCAGGTCGCGCGCGGGGTCGATGCGATCGCGCAGCACCTGCTTCAGCTCGGTGATCTCGGGGAAGCGGCCCTGCGCCTTGCGTGACCAGAGCAGCTCGTCATCCAGGCGGACGTCGAATACACCGCCGGTGCCCGGCTTCAAGGTGAGCGACTCGATGTCGCCATCGAAGGTGGACAGCAGCTCCTGTGCCATCCACGAGGCGCGCAGCAGCCAGCGGCATTGCGCGCAGTAGAGGATCTCGATCTGGTGCGCCACCTGCGCCCTCCTTGCGAAGGGCGCAGCGTAGCAGAGGAGCCGCGGCGGTGGATCCCCGCGGCTCTTCCCGGCGCGAACCGGATTCAGGTGCCGATGAGGCCGCCGTCATCCTTGGTGATGACCACGACACCGGAGCGTGGACGGCCGGCAGGCAGCACGGTCTTGCCATCCGAAGTAGTCGTCCACTGGCTCTGCGGCCAGCTGGAGTACTGCGTCGGGTTGGCCGCGGTGGAATCCTCGCCCGGATGCTGTATGCCCACGAACATGGCCCGGCCATCGGGTGTCATGGTGACGCCGGTGACCTCGGCATTCGGCGGCGCGGTGAGGAAGCGCCGCGTGGCGCCGGTGGCCGGATCAGCGCACACCATGCAGTTGGCGCCGATGTTGACCCAGTCGCCAGCGGCATTGCCGGCCTGGTCGGTCTGCACCCACA
>JALYWF010000101.1 GCA_030852845.1 Pseudomonadota bacterium | reverse complement strand
CGAACCGTCGCACCACCACCCGGGTGGCCGCACTGCCGCTGGTGTGGGAAACGCCGCTGCGTACCGGCAACCTGCGCGATCCAAACGGACCGCAGGTCACCTTCGCCTTCGAATCCTTCATCGACGAGATGGCCGCCGCCGCGACGGCCGACCCGGTGCGGTTCCGGCTCGATCTGCTTGCCGCGGCGCGCGAGGACGCGGTGTTCCGCAAGGCGCGCTCTCTGGCAGTGGTGGAAGCTGCAGCGCAAACCTTTGGCTGGGACAGCCGCCCCTCGCCGCGACCGCGCGACGCTGCACGCGGCGACGTGCTCACGGGACGCGGCATCGCCTACACGTATCGCAGCAACACCATTGCTGCCGTGATTGCCGAGGTGCAAGTGAACCGCCGCACCGGCCGCGTATGGGTAAAGCGCATGGTGTGCGCGCATGACTGCGGACTGGTGATCAATCCCGCGGGACTGCGGCACACGGTGGAGTGCGGCATGCTGCATGCGCTGAGCCGCGCCCTGTACGAAGAAGTGCAGTTCGACAGTCACAAGGTTATCAGTACCGACTGGAACTCCTATCCCACCCTGCGTCATTCGGATACACCCGAGGCCATCGAGGTGGTGGTGGTGAATGGCGATCCGGATCCTGCCCGGCCCGACCTGCCGCCCAATGGTGCCGGTGAATGCAGCCACAAGCCCGTGATCGCGGCCGTGGCCAATGCCATCCACGATGCCACCGGTGTGCGGCTGCGGCGGCCACCGTTCCGCAGCGAACGCGTGCTGGCGGCCCTGCGGGCGGCTACCTAGAATAGTCGGACAATAGACGGGGGGATCCGCGGTAACGCGTCTGGATCCGGCTCGGTTCACGCACGCACCCTGAACACCGGAGGAACACATGAAACGCATCCAGATCGGAAGGACTTCTTTGCTGCTGGCGGCGCTGGCCGCCGCATCCCTTGCTTATGCGGCCCAGCCTGCCGGGGCACCTCCGGGCATGGGACCCCCTCCGGGAATGGGCCAGGGGCCAGGGCCTGGCGGACCTGGTGGACCTGGCGGGCCTGGTGGTTTTGGCGGCCAGCCCAGCCCGGCATTGCCGGCCGCAGAGGTGCCCGCTGCCGTGGCCATGGCACGTCCTTCCGAGCAGGAAGTCGCCCAGGTGCGCACCGCGCTCCAGCGCCTGGCTGCCAGCGACCAGGGCGCGCTGCTGAAGAAATATCCGGACCTCGTGCAGGTCGTGCCGCCCCGCCCGGTCAACTCCGCCATCATTCCCCAGCTCTCCGGCCAGTTCCAGAACCAGCACCAGGAGAACCTGAAGGTCGCTGCGGCCGGCAATATCGAGCTGCTGCTGATGGGCGACTCAATCACCGACTGGTGGCGTCGTGACACCGGCACCAACGCCGGCAAGGCCGTGCTCGACAAGAATTTCGGCCAGTGGAAGATCGCCAACTTCGGCATCGCGGGTGACACCACGCAGGGTGTGCTCTATCGCCTGAAGAGCGGCGAGGGCAAGGGCTTCAGCCCGCGCGCCATCATGCTGATGATCGGCACCAACAACACCGGCCGCAACACGGCCGGGGAGATCGCCGAGGGCATCGGTGCGGTGGTGCTGGAGCTGCGGCGCGACTTCCCGCAGGCGAAGATCCTGTTGCTGGCCGTGTTCCCGCGCGGCGCTGCGGCCAATGACCCGATCCGCGAGACCATTGCCGACATCAACCGGCGCATCTCGAAGCTGCACGACGGCACCAACGTGCATTACCTGGACATCAGCTCGAAGTTCCTCGATGCCCAGGGCAACATCCCGCGCGATGTGATGGCCGACGCCCTGCATCCCACCACCAAGGGTTACGAGATCTGGGCCGAGGCGGTGAAGGAACCACTGACGAAGCTGATGGCGCGCTGAAGGCGCCGCGAAGTTTCATCGCAGCCGGGCGCTGACCAGTGCCCGGCATTTCCTACAGACCGAGATCCATCTGGCCGCCCCGCGAGGGCGGCCGGAACTGCGTGATGTCGAGCTGCGCACGGCGCACGGTGTTGAGCCCCAGCCTGCGACAGGCCAGGCGGAAACGGTCGCGCAGCAACTGCGCCCACACACCGGTGCCGCGCATGCGTTCGCCGAACTTCGAGGAATTGTCCTGCCCTCCCCGCGCGCCCTGCACCAAGGACATCACATGATCGGCACGGTCGGGCATGTGGGTCTGCAGCCACTGGCGGAACAGGTCGGCCACTTCCAGCGGCAGGCGGAGCAGCACGTAACCGGCTTCTGTGGCGCCAGCTTCAGCCACGCGTTCAAGGATGGTTTCCAGCTCGCTGTCGGTGACGGCAGGAATGACGGGCGCCGCCAGCACGCCAACAGGAACACCAGCGTCGCGCAGCGCACGGATGGCGTGCAGGCGGGCCGCGCCTGAAGCGGAGCGTGGCTCCAGCTTGCGCTTCAGGTCGGAATCGAGCGTGGTCATGCTGAGCACCACACTGACCAGGCTGCGCCCGGCCATTTCCGCCAGCAGATCCAGATCGCGCAACAGCAGCACGCTGCGCGTGGTGATGGCTACGGGATGGCGCGCCTCGGCCAGCACCTCGAGGATGGAGCGCGTGACGCGCAGCTGCCGCTCCACCGGCTGGTAGGGATCGGTGTTGGATCCCAGCATGATGTACTTGCACACATAGCCCGGGCGCGAGAGTTCCTCGCGCAGCACCTGCGCGGCATCCGGCTTGTAGACCAGCTTTGTCTCGAAGTCGATGCCGGGGGACATGCCGAGATAGGCGTGCGAGGGTCTTGCATAGCAGTTGTGGCTCACAACGCCGTTGGCAATGAAATCTTCTGTGCCGGTAGTAATGTCATACAGGCGCATCGTGCCGAGTGGCTCGATGGACCGGATACCCAGGGGGGCGGAACTTTTGATGCAGTGACCGGAAATGTCGAGTTTGCGCCTGATTGCGGGGTCGAGAAGGTGGAAGAAGCGAAGGTGGGATTTCAGCCCACCCAGAAGGCGCACGACCTGGATCGGTTTGGTGCCAAAGCGCCGCGGCTGTTCGACAACGGCGGTGAAATCCCATTCCCGCAGGGCGTCGACGGTGTGACTGATGATCTCCTGATTGGTATTCGAAATCCTGAGAGCGCCATCAGAAAGACTCCCTTCGGCGTCGAATATTCCGGCCAGGAAGCCAGCGTGCCAGGATCGCGAAGGTGCGGCCGGCCATGCGATCAAGCCGCGCACACGATCGACGTTGTGATGTTGGGTCTGGCCACCCTGGCCAGTGCGATTCGGGTAGCAATATGAGCCGATCATGCCGTCACCACGGATCAGGCCAGCCAGATAACCCTGCCTGTAGCCAGCGTCCTTTGGTACAGGCGTCGCAAAGGCACCAGCACCCATCAGCTTGTTCCCGGTTGTCAGATGGGGTCTGCGGTGTACGCCCTGCTCGCTCCCGGTAACGTACTTCCATCCCCGGTCTGTCAGGAACCGGTGATCGGCTCCTGCCACCAGGGCAGTGCCGTCTTCCAGGGTGATCCGCCACGCTGGCTTGATGACACTCCACCGGGCCAGTACCCGGGTGCGGGTGTAGTGCCGGTAGGTGCCCCCGCGGGTGGTTCCATAGATCTCATCGCCCTCACGAAGCTGTTCCAGCGGGCGTACCGTGCCGTCGGCCATGAGTACAGGGGTATCTCCTGCCATGCAGAAGATGCAGCCATGCTCGCAGCCCCGGTAAGGATTGATCGACTGGTCGAAGCCGATGTCCGGGGAATCATTGCGCGCGATGACGCTGCGGCTGCTGTCGGGGATCAGCTCGGTGGCAATGGCCTCCACCGGCTCTTCCTGGAACCAGCCGTCATCCACCGCCTCGACATGGGCCTTGTCGAAACGGTTGGCGGGGTTGGATAGCGCACCGCGGCCCTTGAAGCCGGATGGCGGCAGGCGGGAAGGCATGCCATACTGTACATCCGTACAGTGTCGCGGGCAACCGCCCTATCGGCCGCGCGGGTCCTTCTCGCCCAGGCCGGGATAGAACAGTGCCCGGTTGTCCCGCGACTCGTTGAACACCTTGCGGCTCTTGAACAGCCACTTGCCGTTCACACGCACCAGCACGTCCTCGTAGTGGCCCATGTAGAGCAGCTGCACGTCCTTCTGCGGCGTGTTGTTGGTGAGCGCGAACCAGTAGGCGGTGGTGCGCGCCGTGTCGCCCTCGACATCGATCACGTGGTTGATGATCTGGTGGCGGGTGCGCGGGCGCGCCATGGCGCCCTCGGGAATCTCCACCTTGCGCGCACCGCCGAAGTTGGACATGGCCTTGCGGATGGCGGCCTTGCCGCGCTCGACGCCATTGACCCACTCGAGCACGCCATCTTCAGCCCAGGTGGACATCACGGTCTCGATGTCGCCGGCATCCACCGCCACCATGTATTTGTTGGAGATGTTCTCGATCTCGGCGCGGTCGTCGGCATAACCTGCCCAGGCTACGCCAGCCAGCATCGACAGCGCTGCCGCGCATGCAATCCTGCGTGTGGTGTTCATCGCAACTCCTCGTGTATCCAGGTGGCCACTGCATTCACGCTCTTCTCGTCCAGCAGGTCGGGATACATCTTCGGCATGGGCGCCTTTGGATTCTTGATGTAGGCGACAGTCGAGGCAACATCCTGCCGGGCACGCAGGTTGCTGATGCGCTTGTCGGCAATCATGTTGCCATCGGGGCCGTGGCAGGCCTGGCAAACCTGGCCGTAGATGCGCTGGCCCAGCGCGGTGTCGCCACCGGGCTGCGAAGTGATGTCGCGCACCACCGGCGCCGATCCTGGGTCAAGCGTCATCACGACCACGCTCGGCATGCCCAGGTCGCCGAAGGCATTGCGCGAAATGTTGCCCGCGGCGAAGGCCACATAGGCCTTGCCGGCCACCTCGTAGGTGACCACGCCGCCGGCCATGGCGCCGCCAGCGGGCAGCTTGCGCAACAACCTGCCCGTCTTGCTCTCGAAGACCAGGAAGTTGCCGGCCAGGTCACCGGCAAAGGTTAGTCCGCTGGCCGTGGGCGTGATGCCGGCAATCACTGGCTTCTCGGCTTTGTACTTCCAGCGCACGGCGCCGGAGACCGGATCGAGTGCGGTGATCCAGCCCACCGGATCTCCCGTGGGTTCCACCGAACCACCGAATTCCACTGCTCCGGGGGTGTAGCTGGCGGCCGTGCCCAGCTTCACGTTGAAGCAGATATCCACCGAACCAACGATGAGCTGGTTGTTGAGGCGATCGAGCGCCGGGCCATTCCACTCCACGCCGCCGGCAAAGCCGGGGCACATGCGCGCTGCCTGCTGCGGAGGTTTTTCCGGTGTGGGCTGCACGGTGGTCACCGGCGTGCGGAATACCGCCTTGCGGGAATCGCGATCGACCACGGTCACATAACCGTCCTTGCCGCCGATGGCCACGAAGTCGCGCGCACCGTCGGCGCGATACAGCACTGGCGCGGCAACCAGGTCGAGGTCCATCCAGTCTGCCGGCGAAACCTGGTGCCACCACTTCAGTGCCCCGGTGCGCGCGTCGAGCACGATCACGGAGTTGGTGAAGAGGTTGGTGCCAGGGCGATAGTCCTTGTCGATGTCCGGCCAGGGATTGCCCACGGGCACGAACAGTTCGCCGGTGGTCACGTCCAGCGACATGGCGCCCCACACACCGCCACCGCCGGTCTTGGCCGTTTCGGGTCGCAGCCAGGTTTCGGCGCCGGTCTCGTTGCCCATCGGTATGGTGTGGAAGCGCCACAGCTCACGGCCCGTAGCAGCATCGTAGGCCATCACGCGGCCGCGGACTCCGAGGTCACTGCCGCCGATGCCCATGTACACCACCCCGGCCCAGGCCAGCGGCACGGCCGTGGTGGATTCGCCCAGCACCGGCGCAGCGATCACGTTCTTCCACAGCAGCTTGCCAGTGGCCGCGTCGAGGGCGATCAGCCGACCATCGCAAGTGCCACGGAACAGGCGACCGTCGAGCAGCGCCACGCCCCGATTGGTGCCGCCGCAGCGCTCGTCCTCAGGCCGGTAGTCGAACTTCCAGCGCAGCGCGCAGCTGGTGGCATCCAGCGCAACGGTCTCGCGGGCCGTCGAGGTGTAGATGGTGTCGCCCTGCACGATGAGCCCGGCATGAAAGGCGCCCGGACCATCGATCTGGACGCGGCAGGCCTGAGCCAGCCGCTGCACGTTGCCGGCATCGATCTGCTTCAGCGGCGAGAAACGCTGGCCATCGAGGCCGTTGTTGTAGGTCAGCCATTCGCTGCCGGGTGTGGCCTGCTGCGCCATTGCCGCAGCCGCGAGGCCCAGTGCGCAGAATGCTGCTGTGATGCCCTTGTTCATGCCCCGGATCTTCTTGTGAGCCAGATCAGCGGAGCCTAGCAGTTCACCCCCCGCCCTGCAGCTACTCGAACATGCGCCATTCCGCGCGATACTGCAGCCCGAGCTGCACGATGCGGTTGAGCAGGCGCGGGTAGCCAACGCCGGCCACATGGGCGGATTCCGCGAAATCCTCCCCGTAGGTGAGGTTCGGGTTGGCATTGGCCTCGAGTACGAACACGCTGCCATCGGGGCGCATGCGCAGGTCCATTCGGCCGTAGCCGCTCATGTGCAGCGCGCGATAGACCCGTCGCGCCAGCTGGATGATGCGGGTTTCGGCGCCCTCCGGAAGATCACGCGCGCGCCCGGTGCTGATGCCATGCCGCCGCTGGTATTCCGGATCCCACTTGACCTTGCGAGTCGCGATGCCGGCCTGTGCCTCGGGCAGCTTGCCGAAGTCCAGCTCCCACACCGGCAAGGCGGTCAGCCGCTCATTGCCCAACAACCCGACATACAGCTCGCGACCCTCGATGTACTCCTCGGCCAGCGCATCGCTCTGCGCCTGGGCCTGGATGAACTCCACCCGCTCGCGCAGCCGCTCGCGGTCGTGCACCACCGAAGCCTGCGAGATGCCCAGTGAGGCATCGTCGGTGGCTGACTTCACGAACAGCGGAAACTCCAGCCCTCGTGGCTCGCGGTAGGCCTTGCCCCAGGGAAACACATGGAAGCGCGGCGTGGGGATGCGGTGATAGGCCAGGATCTGCTTGGTGAGCACCTTGTCGCGGCTGAGCATCATGCCGCGGGGATTGCAGCCGGTATAAGGCTGGCGCATGAGCTCGAGGAAGGTGACCACGTAATGATCGTAGGTAGGAATTCCGGAGAACTCTTCCAGCAGGTTGAAGGTGATCTCGGGCCGCCAGTCGCGGATCACGCGCCTCAATTCGCCGATCTTGTCGCCGATGCCGAGTACGCGCACCTCATGGCCGCTGTTCGACAGCGTGGACAGCACGTTGTATTCCGTGCGGCAGGCTTCGATCTGGTCTTCGGACAGGCCGCGCAGGTCATCCGGCGGTATCAGCGCCTCGTTGACCAGCAGCAAAATGCGATGTTTCTTCACAGTGCGTAGTTTTCCCGGTTTCTTTTCAGGATGCCGACCGCCACGCGCCGCACCAGGCCGCCGAAGTCGCGCTGCGCGCGGCGCCGGTCGTGCCTCAGGTGCAGGTGCATGTTGCCCAGGCGGTGGATCAGCATCTCCATGGTGTGTTCGACGACATAGGGGTGCAGGCCGGCCTCGCGCGCCACGTTGCGGCTGATGCGGGGGCCTACGGAACGCAGGTAGCCGGCGGCGGCCGCGTGGCGGCCATCATCATCAGCCTTGAACAGCCGGCGCAGCGCGCGATCATAGCGGGTGTCGTCCAGGCGATAGCTCTCGGTCTTGCGGCGGTAGTGCTCGGCCAGCGTGAGGGTGGAATGCGTGATCGGTTCCACCTCGCGACGCGTGCGCATCAGCGGCCGTTTCCTGGCGATCTCGGCCATCAGCGCATCCACGTATTCCAGCTTGCGCAGCGCAGGCCAGCCGGCGTATTCCCGGCGCCAGCGCGCACGCGGCTGCAGCCAGACCGCAAACGTCTCGGCAAAATCCTCCGTGGGATGGCTCTGCGCATACCAATGTCCCAGGTGCAGCACGTGCCGGCGGCTGGCCGGTCGCGGCCAGTAATCGAGCGGGTAACGCTCATGCGGGCTGCCGAACACCTCGCGCCAGTCCTTGCGTTCACGCAGGCGATAGGCCGTGTCGAGGGCATGACCGGTCTCATGCCGGAGGATGCGCATCAGCCAGCGGCTGTTGCCGCCCTCCACCTGCTGCATGAAACGGCGTTCCAGCCGCACCAGCCGCGGGTTCGCCAAGTAGAACGGCAGCGCTATTCCCGGCACTCCATCGGGAGAAAACCATTCCTCCGCGTACCAGTAGTGCGGGCGGAACTGTATGCCGCGGGACCGCAGCTGGCGCGCCAGCCGTTGCATATGCACGGCCACCGTGCCGGTGCTGCGCGGAAATTCGATGTCGCGGAAACGCAGGGCGAGCAGGGACTCATCGTCCATGCGATCCAGCGTCCGCGCCCGGTATTTCATCTCCCGCCTGTTCTCCCGTGCTTGCAGCGCGGAAGAACCAGTCCCGAGGCGCCGTCCGCGAAAAGCGGACTATAAACCGGAAGCGCCGGCGCAGCAGCGCTCCCGGTCAGCAAGAACCTACCGCAGCGTGAATCGCACGCGGTATTCCCGGCAGGCCGAGACAGCCGCGCCATTGCGGGTGGCAGGCGTGAAGACCAGCGCTTCTCCAGCCCATTTGAGCGCCGCGGCGTCCAGCCGCCGGCTACCGGAGGAGCTTCTTACCGTCGGAGCGCCCTCGAGCCGGCCGGCCGGCCCCACGCAGACATTCACCACGGTCAAACCCTCTTCCTGCAGCTGGATTGACGTGGCCGGATAGTAGTCATCGGGGGAACGCACGGCGCGCGACTGCAGCCCGGTTGCGGGAACTTCGGCGTTGGCACCGGGCGTACCCACGATGGGTTCGACGGTCGCGGGCAGGTTGATGCCGGTCTCCACCGGTACTGACGGCAGGACCTCCTTCCCGATCACCGGACCCGGGAGGACGGGAATGGATACCACGATGGCATCGGACGGCACGAGCTCGGGCGGCACGACTTGCGGCGGCGGATCAATCAGCTTTTCGGGGACAACCGGATCGATCCATTGCAGGCCCGGTGGGGCCTTCACATCAAGTGGTATCCGCATTGCCATCAATGAGGCGATGGCCAGGGCATGCAGGCCGATGACGAGGAGAAGGACCATCTGCCGGCCTGTGAGCAGGCTGGCCCGTTCAATTGTTGTGGCACTCACGTTGGATCTCCCTCAAGTGAACGCCATTGCATTGTGCGCCGATGCGCAACGGGCGCAAATGCGCGCGTTGAGAAGTGATAGTCGTTGTGGGGCCAGAGGCCGCGGCGTAGCATGGATCGGATCGATCACCACACATGCCGCGGCAGGATTTTGCCCGCCTGCTCTGGATACTAGGCCTTCTGCACGGGCGGCCAGGCATGCCGCCGCTCCATCATCAGCGTGCGCATCGACTTGGGCTTGCGGCCGATGAACTGCTCCACCACATCGGTCACGCGGTCCAGGTGACCTTCACGGATCATGCGGCCGAAACTCACCATGCCATCACTGCACCAGGGCACTGGCGAGCGTGAGAAGTCGCCGGTGGCCTCGCGCGGCACGCCGAGCGAATCCCACATGGCATACATCTGCTCATCGGTAAGGTCGATCACCTCGAAGTCCGCACCACTGAGTTCCTTGATGAGACCGGCAACCTCGCGCAGGTCCAGCGTCTCGGGCCCGGTGACTTCATAGGCCCGATCCAGCTCGCCTTTTCCCTGCAGCAGCTTCGCCGCCACTGCGGCCACGTCATCGCGCGATACGAAACCGACGCGCCCGCCGCCCGTGTTGCCGATGGACTTGCCGGAGGAGATGGCGATTGCCGCCTGGTTCTCGGCCATTGCGTCCGCATACTGGTTGTTGCGCATGAAGTTCCAGCGGATGCCGCTGTCACGGATCAGTTTCTCCGTGAACTTGTGATCGGTCACCTCGAAGGAATCCACGGCGGGATTTCCCGCGGTGAGGAAAGAGGTGTAGACGATGTGCCGCACGCCGGCTTCCCTGGCCGCATCGACCGCATTGCGGTGCTGCTGCTGGCGATTGGCGCCCACCTCCATGGTAGAAACCATGAACAGGTGCTCCGCGCCGCGAAACGCCTCCACCAGTGCGGCCTTGTCGTTGAAATCCGCCAGGTGCACCTGCACGCCGCGGTCGCGCCAGCGGGCGAGTACCGCCACATTGCGACTGGTAACGCGGATCTCTCCCGCGCGTACGCCATCTTTCAGCAGGTTCTCCACCACTGCGGCGCCAATGTAGCCGCCCACGCCAGTCACTACGTACAAGATGCTCTCCCCCTGTGAAGATGCGGTCGCAGCCGCATCCGGATGTCGTGAATTCTCACAGCCAATGGTCCGCCCAGGCCAGCCCCTGCGTGGTGCCGGCCTTCGGCAGGTATTCGCAGCCAACGAAGCCCTCGTAGCCTAGTGTGTCGATGTGCGCAAGCAGTCGCTCGAACGCAATCTCGCCGGTGCCAGGTTCGTGGCGGCCTGGATTGTCGGCGATCTGGATGTGGCCGATCGCCGGCAGCAGCCGCTCGATGGAACGCATCAGGTCGCCTTCCATGATCTGCATGTGGTACGCGTCGTATTGCAGGCGGATGTTTGGCCGTCCCGCGCGGGCAATGCATTCCAGCGCCAGGGCGGTGCCGTCCAGCAGGTAGCCGGGCACATCCACCCTGGTGTTGATGGGTTCGATCATCACCGTCACCCCGTGGTCTGCGAACCGGTCCGCAGCACGGCCGATGGCGGCGACGAAGGTATCGAGGTGGCGCCTCCGGTCCGCCCCGGGCGGGAGAAGCCCTGCCATCACGTGCACCTTCGAAACATCGCCGGCCACGGCATAGCGTGCCGCCAGTTCAATGCCGGCGTCGAATTCATGCTCGCGTCCGGGCAGGCTCGCGATGCCGCGCTCCCCCGCATTGCCAAAAGGTGCATTGAACAGCACCCATTGCAGGCTGCTGGCGGCGATGCGTTCCCTGATCTGCTCTGGCGCAGCCTCGTAGGGAAACTGGCATTCCACCCAGCGGAATCCGGCGGCCGCGGCCGCTTCGAATCTCTCGAGGAAGGGAAGTTCAGTGAACAACGTGGAAAGATTTGCGGCAAGGCGGATCATCCCGCCACCTTACTGCAAGGCGCGCCCGGGGTTAAGTTTTCGCCGCAGGGCCAAGTACAATGTGCGGCATGAGCCAAGAAGAACAGCGTGCCGCGCAGGTCCTCGCCTGGTTGCACACCCTGCAGGATGACCTCTGCCGCACCTTCGGCGATGAACTGGGCCGCCCCTTCCTGAAGGACGCCTGGCAACGCCCGCCGGGCGAAGGCAAGCTGCAAGGCGGCGGCATCACCGCCGTACAGGAAGCCGGTCCGGTGATGGAACGCGCCGGCGTGGCGCTCTCCGACGTGCGCGGCTCCCAGCTGCCTCCCGCCGCCACCGCACGCAACCCGCATCTGGCTGGCCGCGGCTTTCGTGCCATGGGCGTCTCGGTGGTAATGCATCCCCTGAACCCCCATGCGCCCACCGCGCACATGAACGTGCGCTTCTTCACCGCCGGCGATGTCTGGTGGTTCGGCGGCGGCTTTGATCTCACGCCATACATCCCCTATGAAGAAGACATCGTCGCCTGGCATCGCACCGCCCGCGATGCCTGCGGGGTTGTCTCTCCCGCCTTCTACGACATCGCGCGCAAACACTGCGATGATTATTTCTTCCTGAAGCATCGCAATGAATCCCGGGGCGTGGGTGGCATTTTCTACGACGACCTGAACGAGCAGTCGCCCGAGGGCCCGGTGACCTGGGAACAGGGTTTCTCCCTGATGC
>JALYWF010000082.1 GCA_030852845.1 Pseudomonadota bacterium | reverse complement strand
CTGCAGTCACGCGCAGGCCGCCTTCGGGAACGCGCGGCATCACCAGCCAGGGCTGCACCTGACGTCGCAGCGCTTCCAGCAGCACGCTGCGCCGCCTGGCATACAGGGTGCGCATCCGTCTCATGTGCAGGGCCATATGGCCGGCCGAGTTGAAGCGCGCGAGCACGAGCTGCGTGAGCATGGGCACCAGCGTTGTGCGCAGCGCGAGCTGTGGCACGAGCTGCTCCGGCATGACGAGGTAGTTGGTGCGCAGGCCCGGGGCCAGCGGCTTGCTGAGGCTGCCGCAATAGAACACGCGCCGCTGGCGCGAAAGCGCATGCAGTGGAGTGATGGGGCGCGGCGCATAGCGGTAGTCGCCGTCGATCTCGTTCTCCAGGATCCACGCACCAGCGGTCTCGCACCACTCCACCAGTGCCTGGCGCCGCGAGAGCGACAGCGTCGTGCCCGTGGGGTACTGATGCGTGGGCGACACGATGGCAAGCCGCGCCGCTGGCGCACGCAGCAATCCGCCGGTCACGTCCATTCCGTCCTGGTCCACTTCCAGTGGTACCGGCACAACCCCGGCGCGGGAAAGTACGTGGCGTACATAAGGGCCAACGGGCTCTTCCACCCATGCACTGTCACCCGGGACGGCAATCAGGCTGACCACGTACTCCAGCGATTGTTCCGAGCCAGCCATCACCACGATCTGTTCCGGACTGCAGACGATGCCCCTTGCCGTAGCCAGGTAGTCGGCAATGGCACGGCGCAGTACCGCCTCGCCCTGCGGCTCGCCATAGCCCACGGCATTCAGCGGCCGCTCACGGCAGATCTGGTTGGTGAGCCGTGCCCAGGTGTTCCATGGAAAACGATCGATGGCCGGCATGCCTGGTGCAAGGGGCAGCAAGTAGTTGCGCATGTCCAGCCGCGTGATGTCCGGCGGCCCCGGCGGGGGCGCCTGCGCCGGAGCGGCGCGCAGCGCGAAATTCTCCGGCGGGTGGGCGGCGACGAACATGCCTGCGCCGCGACGCGTGATGATGTAGCCCTCGGCTACCAGGCGCTGGCAGGCCTCAACGGCAGTGGTGCGCGACACGCCACATTCGATTGCGAGCTGCCGCGAGGAAACGACGCGCTGTCCGCCCTGCATGCGCCCGTCGGCGATGGCATTCCTGAAAAATTCCGCGATCTGCTCCTGCAGCGACACCCCGGACCGGCGGTCCAGCGCAAGGCTGCTCCACAGGGGATGCACACTTGGCCGCGGCACGCTGATCCTCCCCGCCCCTGTTCCTTGAAGCACAATGCCAGCGCGCGCAGTCGCATGGCAACCACACCTCCGGCCAGGCGGCATTCTGGGATATGGTTGGTGGCGGGAGTATGGGGGGATCCATGGACCGGCGCAGATCCGGGTACAGCGGTTACGTGCTGGCAGTGCTGCTGCTGGCCTATACGCTGAACGCCTTCGACCGGGCCATCCTGTCGCTGCTGCTGGAACCCATCCGGCAGGAATTCGCCATTACCGACACGCAACTGGGCCTGCTGACCGGACTGGGGTTCGGGCTCTTCTACGCCACGCTGTCGATTCCGGTCGCGGCACTGGCCGATCGCTGGAGCCGCCGCAACGTGCTGCTCCTCTCGATGGCATTGTGGACGGTGATGACCTGCCTGTGCGGGCTGGCGGGCAGCTTCGTGTTGCTGCTGCTGGCACGCATCGGAGTGGGTATCGGTCAATCGGGCAACAATCCGGCGTCACATTCGCTGATCGCGAGCTACTTTCCACCCGCACGCCGCGCCACGGCGCTGGGCATCGTGGCACTTGGCGCTCCGGCCGGCGCAATGCTGGCGGGATTGTTCGGCGGCTGGGGCGGCGAGATGCTCGGCTGGCGCCTCACCATCATCCTGGCAGGCGCGCCCGGACTGCTGCTGGTGCCGCTGCTCCTGCTCACCGTGCGCGAGCCGCCCGCGCCCAGCCAGGCCGGCGCGGCAACGGGCCCGATACCTTTGAAGGACACCTTGGTCACCCTGTGGACCACACCGGCCTTCCGCCACCTTTGCATTGCCTGCGCACTGCATTCCCTGAGCATGTATGCCGCTTCGAGCTTCAATCCGGCATACCTCGCCCGCTCCCACGGCTGGGCAGGTAGCCAGATCGGCTACCTCACCGCACTGACAGGCCTGGCCGGGCTGGTGGGTGCGTTTACTGGTGGCTTCCTCACGGATCGATTGCGTGCACGTCATGGCGAGCCGCGCTGGCAACTATGGATTCCGGCCATCGCCACGCTGGCCGTCGTACCGGTGCAGCTGACGGCCTACCTCGGCGCCGGCGGCGCCATGGTGATCGCGATGCTGCTTTCGAGCCTGCTGAGCCTGATGTTCTTCGGACCCTCCTACGCCACCGCGCAGGCACTGGCATCGCCGGGCTCCAGGGCGGTAGCCGCAGCGCTGCTGCTCTTTTCAAAAGCCATCGTCGGCATGGGACTCGGGCCCTTGCTGGTGGGGGCGGCCAGTGACCTGCTGGCCCCGCTGGCCGGAACGCATTCCCTGCGCCTGGGGATGCTGCTGGTGCCTGCGTTCAACGTGTGGGCCGCCCTGCACTTCATCCGCGCCGCGAGGCACCTCACCGCCGGCGGTGCCAGTCCCGACCCTCCCGTCGCGTCAGACGGTTCCGACTCCCGTCCCGGCACCGCGACTATGTTGTCTGTGCGCAGCCCTGCCTAAGGTCGGTCGGATGCAACTGCAAAGCTATCCCCGCCCCCAGCTGCGGCGCGAGCACT
>JALYWF010000049.1 GCA_030852845.1 Pseudomonadota bacterium | reverse complement strand
AGGGCTCGCGCAAGCTGTACGCCACCATCGAGATGCTGTTCTTCGGCCTGTCCCTGGGCTCGGTGCTGGTGCTCGCCGGCATCGGCCTCGCCATCACCTTCGGCGTGATGGGCGTGATCAACATGGCCCACGGCGAGCTGATGATGCTGGGTGCCTACACGGTTTACGTGGTGCAGCAGCTGCTGCCCGATGCCATCGGCGCCTCAGTGCTCATCGCCATCCCGCTGGCCTTCCTGGTCTCCGGCCTGGTGGGCGTGGCCATCGAACGCGGCGTGGTGCGCTTTCTGTACGGCCGGCCGCTGGAAACACTGCTGGCCACTTTCGGCGTCAGCCTGCTGCTGCAGCAGCTGGTACGCGACATCTTCAGCCCCAACAACCGCCCTGTGCAGACCCCGGCCTGGATGTCCGGCTCCTGGCAGGTTAATGAGGTGCTGGCCATCACCTGGTCGCGCATCTACATCGTGCTGTTCGCCGCGCTCGTGTTTGCCGCGCTGCTGCTGGTGCTCAAGCGCACCAGCCTCGGACTGCATGTGCGCGCCGTGGCGCAGAATCGTTCGATGGCCCGCGCCATGGGCATCCGCACGGACTGGGTGGATGCCCTCACCTTCGGGCTGGGCGCCGGCATCGCCGGCGTGGCGGGTGTGGCGCTTTCCCAGCTGACCAACGTCGGCCCCAACCTGGGACAGAGCTACATCGTGGATTCCTTCATGGTGGTGGTGTTCGGCGGCGTCGGCAACCTCTGGGGCACCTTGATCAGCGGCCTGTCGCTGGGCGTGGTGAACAAGCTGCTGGAACCGGCAGCCGGCGCGGTGCTGGCCAAGATCCTGGTGCTGGTGGCATTGATCCTGTTCATCCAGAGGCGGCCGCGGGGACTGTTCCCGCAGAAGGGCCGCGCGGCGGAGGGCTGAAGAAATGACTGCCGCCCCGCTGAGCTTCCTGCCCGCCTGGCTGCGCACCGACCGCGCCGGACAGGTGCTGCTGGCCGTGCTGGTGGCCACTGCCATCGTGGTGCCGCTGCTGCACCTGGCGGTGCCCGCATCATCGCCGCTGCACCTCTCCAGCTACGGCGTGACACTGGTCGGCAAATACCTGTGCTACGCCCTGCTCGCCCTCGCCGTGGACCTGGTTTGGGGCTACTGCGGCATCCTCTCGCTGGGCCATGCGGCCTTCTTCGCCCTCGGCGGCTACGCCATGGGCATGTACCTGATGCGGCAGATCGGCCCGCGCGGCGTGTACGGCCACCCGGTGCTGCCGGACTTCATGGTGTTCCTCAACTGGAAGGAACTGCCGTGGTTCTGGCATGGGTTCGACATGTTCTGGTTCGCCGCCCTGATGGTGATGGTGGTGCCGGGCCTGCTGGCGCTGGTATTCGGCTGGCTGGCCTTCCGCTCGCGCGTCACCGGCGTGTACCTGTCCATCATCACGCAGGCAATGACCTTCGCGCTGATGCTGGCGTTCTTCCGCAACGACATGGGATTCGGTGGCAACAACGGCTTCACCGACTTCAAGGACATCATGGGCTTCAGCCTGAAGAGCCCGGGTACGCGCGCGGTGCTGCTGGCGATCACTGCAGTGGTGCTGGCGGTGGCCTATGTGCTGTGCCGCTGGATCGTCAGCTCGCGCACGGGCCGCGTGGTGCGCGCCATCCGCGATGCGGAAAGCCGCACCCGATTCATTGGCTACCGGGTCGAGTCGTACAAGCTGTGGGTGTTCGTCTTCTCTGCCGTGCTGGCCGGTCTCGCCGGTGCGCTGTTCGTGCCCCAGGTGGGCATCATCAATCCCGGCGAGTTCGATCCACTCAAGTCCATCGAGGTGGTCATCTGGGTGGCGATTGGCGGACGCGGCACGCTGTATGGCGCCATCGCCGGGGCCATCCTGATCAACTACGTGAAGAACTGGCTCAGCTCCGACTACTACAACATCTGGCTGTACCTGCTGGGCACCCTGTTCATCACGACCACCCTGCTGCTGCCTGGCGGCATGGCCGGCCTGCTCGGCACCCGCAAGACCGGTGCACAGACGAGGGCGGCCTGATGCAGACCCCCGGCTCACGTTCGCTGCCGCCCCGTCCGGCAAACCTGGCGCCGGCAGTGACGCCGGCCATGAAGTTGGCCGAATCCATGCGCCGCCTCGCGGGCCGCTCCCGCAGCAGCGGTCCACCGCCACGCGAGGGCGCGCTGCTGGCGGGGGATCCGGTGAAGCTGGGACCCGACGCCTCGCGCGGCGTCATCCTGTACCTGGAAGACCTCACCGTCTCGTTCGACGGCTTCAAGGCGCTCAACGGGCTGACGCTCTACGTGGGGGCCGGCGAACTTCGCTGCATCATCGGCCCCAACGGGGCCGGCAAGACCACGATGATGGACGTGATCACGGGCAAGACACGCCCGGACCGCGGCTCGGCCTGGTTCGGCCAGACGCTGGACCTGTTGTCGCTCACCGAGCCGGAGATCGCCGAAGCCGGCATCGGCCGCAAGTTCCAGAAGCCCACGGTGTTCGAGAAACACACCACCTTCGAGAACCTGGAGCTTGCGCTGGCCGGCAGCCGTTCCGTCTGGACCAACCTCACCGCGAAGCTCAACGGCGAGCAGCGCGACCGCATCGATGAGGTGCTGGCGATGATCGGCCTCAGCGCCGAGATCCACACCGCCGGTGGAGTGCTGTCGCACGGACAGAAGCAGTGGCTGGAGATCGGCATGCTGCTGATGCAGAGCCCGCGCCTGCTGCTGGTGGATGAACCGGTGGCCGGCATGACACCGCAGGAAGTGGAGAAGACCGCGGAACTGCTGGTGTCGCTGGCCGGCACACATTCTGTGGTGGTGGTGGAGCACGACATGGAGTTCGTCCGCCGCATCGCCCGCAAGGTGACAGTACTGCACCAGGGCAGCGTGCTGGCCGAGGGCACCATGGATGAAGTGCAGGCGGATCCGCGCGTCATCGAAGTCTACCTGGGCGAGCAATGATCGAAATCTCGGGCCTCAACCAGTTCTACGGCGGCAGTCACATCCTCTGGGACGTGTCACTGTCGGTCCCTGCCGGTTCATGCACGGTGCTGATGGGCAGGAACGGCATGGGCAAGACCACCCTGCTGCGCTGCCTGATGGGCCTTGTGCCGGCGGCAAGTGGCACGATCCGCTGTGGCGATGTAAACCTCGGCGGCCAGCCGGCCACGCGGCGCGCGCGCATCGGCATCGGCTATGTGCCGCAGGGTCGCGAGATATTCTCCCAGCTCACCGTGGAGGAAAACCTGCGCACCGGGCTGGCTGCCCGACGTGACGGACGCCGCAGCATTCCGGAAGAGGTGTACACCCTCTTCCCGGTGCTCCGCAGCATGGCCCGCCGCCGAGGCGGCGACCTCTCCGGCGGCCAGCAGCAGCAACTGGCCATCGCCCGCGCACTGGTGATCGATCCGCAGGTGCTCATCCTCGATGAACCCACCGAGGGCATCCAGCCCAACATCGTGCGCGAGATCGGCGACGTGATCACGCGCCTGAACCGCGAGAAGGGGCTCACGGTGCTGCTGGTGGAGCAGAAGCTGCCGTTTGCGCGGCGCATCGGCAGCCACCTGCGCATCCTCGACAAGGGTCGCCTGGTGGTCAGCGGCCCGATCTCCGACCTGACCGACGAGGTGGTGCGTGAACACCTCACGGTATGAAGGCTTTCTCCGCCTGGCGCGCGCGGCTCGAACTGGGCTTCCGCCCGGCCGGAAACCGCACCATCCTCTGCCATCGCCGGCACCTGGGCCCGCTGCTGGTGCAGCGCCCCTTCTATCCGGAAGGCGGCACCTGCCATGTCTACCTGGTGCATCCTCCCGGCGGCATCGTCGGAGGGGATCAGCTGGCGCTCGATGTGGAGGTACAGCCGCGCTCGCACGTGCTGCTCACCACGCCTGCCGCCACGCGCTTCTATCGCGCCGGACCACATCCGGCGGCCGTGCTGCACCAGGAGTTGAGGGTGCGCGATGCGGCGCTGGAATGGCTGCCGCAGGAAACCATCGTCTTCGACGGCGCGCGCGCGGTGACACGCACCGTGGTCCACCTGGAAGGCGATGCGCAGTTTGCCGGCTGGGAGGTGTTGTGCCTCGGTCGACCGGCAAACGGCGAGACCTTCACCCAGGGCTCCATCGCCCAGGATTTCCACCTCTATCGCGACGGACAACCCCTGCTGCTGGACCGGATGCGCCTGCAGGGCGCCTCAGCCGCGCTGAACGCATCCTGGGGCTTCGGTGGCGAGCAGGCCCTGGGCACCCTGCTGCTGTATCCGGCAACCGGATCCGAACTGCCAGAGCTGCGTGCACTTCCAGAGCCGGGTGTGCGCCATGCCTTCACAGTGGTCGAAGGTGCGCTGCTGTGTCGTGCGGTGGCGCGCGAGGCCGAACCCATCCGCCGGCTCTTCACGCAAATCTGGCTGCGCCTGAGGCCTGTCCTCCTGGGACGGAATGCAGCGCCGCCGCGCATCTGGGCAACCTGAGGCAGAAAGGGAAACCAACGTGGAACTGACACCGCGCGAGAAGGACAAGCTGCTGCTGTTCACTGCCGCCCTGCTGGCGGAGCGTCGCAAGGCGCGCGGCCTGAAGCTCAACTATCCCGAATCGGTGGCTTACATCAGTGCCGCCATCCTGGAAGGGGCGCGCGACGGGCGCAGCGTGGCCGAGCTGATGTCCCACGGCGCCACCCTGCTCTCGCGCGAGGACGTGATGGAAGGCGTGCCGGAGCTGATTGCCGATGTGCAGGTCGAGGCCACATTTCCCGACGGCACCAAGCTGGTCACCGTCCATTCCCCCATCACCTGAGGCGCAACCGATGAGCACGCTCATTCCCGGTGAACTGCTGCCGGAGCCCGGAGAGATAGAGCTCAATGCGGGCCGCGAGCGGCGCACGCTCAGTGTGGCCAACACCGGCGACCGGCCGGTGCAGGTGGGATCGCACTACCACTTCCATGAAACCAATGACGCCCTGCAGTTCGACCGCGCGGCGGCGCGCGGTTTCCGCCTCGACATTCCTGCCGGAACCGCCGTGCGGTTCGAACCCGGGCAGTCGCGGCAGGTGACCCTGGTGAAGCTCGACGGCAGCGGCGAGGTGTACGGCTTCCAGGGCAAGGTGATGGGGCCCCTGGCATGAGCAGGATGGACCGCCGCGCCTACGCGGAAATGTTCGGCCCTACCACGGGTGACCGCGTGCGCCTTGGCGACACCGACCTGATCATCGAGGTGGAGCGCGACCACACCCTCTATGGCGAGGAAGTGAAGTTCGGCGGCGGCAAGGTGATCCGCGACGGCATGGGCCAGAGCCAGCGCCATGGTGCCGGCGTGATGGACACGGTGATCACCAACGCGCTGATCATCGACCATTGGGGCATCGTGAAGGCCGACGTGGGCCTGAAGCACGGCCGCATAGCAGCCATCGGCAAGGCCGGCAATCCGGACATCCAGCCAGGGGTGGACATCGTGATCGGCCCCGGCACCGAGATCATCGCCGGCGAGGGACAGATCCTCACCGCCGGCGGCATCGACTCGCACATCCATTTCATCTGTCCCCAGCAGGTGGAGGAAGCGCTGATGTCCGGTGTCACCACCATGATCGGTGGTGGCACCGGACCAGCCACCGGCACCAATGCCACCACCTGCACGCCCGGTGAATGGCACCTGGCGCGCATGCTGCAGGCGCTGGACGGGCTGCCGATGAACTTCGGCCTGCTGGGCAAGGGCAACGCCAGCCTGCCCGAGGGCCTGCACGCACAGATCCGTGCGGGTGCGATGGGATTGAAGCTGCATGAGGATTGGGGCACCACGCCGGCCTCCATCGACTGCTGTCTTTCCGTGGCGGAAGAACACGACGTGCAGGTGGCCATCCACACCGACACGCTGAACGAGTCCGGTTTCCTGGAGGACACGCTGGCGGCCTTCAAGGGTCGGGCCATCCACACCTACCACACCGAGGGCGCAGGCGGCGGCCACGCGCCAGACATCATCCGCGCCTGTGGCGAGGCCAATGTGCTGCCCTCCTCCACCAACCCCACCCGTCCTTACACCATCAACACGGTGGATGAGCACCTGGACATGCTGATGGTGTGCCACCACCTGGATCCCGGCATCGCGGAGGACGTGGCCTTCGCCGAGTCGCGCATCCGCCGCGAGACCATTGCCGCCGAGGACATCCTGCACGACCTGGGTGCGTTCTCGATGATCTCCTCGGACTCACAGGCCATGGGCCGCGTGGGCGAAGTGATCACGCGTACCTGGCAGACGGCGCACAAGATGAAGGCGCAGCGCGGCGCGCTGCACCCAGATGGCGGGCGCAACGACAATTTCCGTGTGCGCCGCTACGTGGCCAAGTACACCATCAATCCTGCCCTCACCCATGGCATGGCGCATGAGGTGGGCTCGGTGGAAAAAGGCAAGCTGGCAGACCTGGTGTTGTGGCGGCCAGCCTTCTTCGGCGTGAAGCCCTCGCTGATCCTCAAGGGCGGCATGATCGCTGCCGCGCCGATGGGCGATGCCAACGCATCGATCCCCACGCCGCAGCCGGTGCACTACCGTCCCATGTTCGGCAGTTTCGGGCGCGCCGCCGCAGCCACTTCCATCGCCTTCGTGTCACGCGCCGCGCTGGAAGCGGACATCGGGGCCAAGCTCGGCCTGGCCCGTCCGCTCAGCGCCGTGCGTGGAACGCGCAGCATCCGCAAGCGCGACCTCATCCACAACGACTACCAGCCGCACATCGAGGTCGATTCCCAGACCTATGAGGTACGCGCTGACGGCCAGCTGCTCACCTGCGAACCGGCCAGCGTGCTGCCGCTCGCCCAACGCTACTTCCTTTTCTGACGGAGCCCGCCATGACACTGACCGTCTCAAGCATCACCCGCACCAGCGGCCGTGCCGACGCCAGGCTTGTGCTGCCTTTCGACCTGCGCCAGCGCAGCCGCCTGCTCGCCACGCTGGACAGCGGCGAGGAGATCGGCCTCACCCTGCCCCGTGGCACTGTATTGCGCGGCGGGGATCGCCTGCAGGCCAGCGATGGGCGCGTGGTGGAAGTGGTGGCCGCCCCGGAACAGGTGTCTATCGTGCGCACGGGTGATGCACGCCAGCTCGCCCGCGCGGCCTACCACCTGGGCAACCGCCACATCGCCGTGCAGGTACTGCACGATTCGCTGCGCTTCCTGCGCGACCATGTGCTGGATGACATGCTGCGTGGGCAGGGCCTCAACGTGGAAGCCGACGTGCTGCCCTTCGAGCCAGAGGGCGGCGCTTATTCCTCCCACCATGGCCATGCGCAGGGCCATGGCCATGCCCACGGCACACATGCCGGCCACCACCACGGCCACGTGCATGGCCATGGCTGAGCCGCTGGCGCTGCTCAGGCTGCTGCAGCTGGCCAGCCCCGCGCTGCCGGTGGGCGCCTTCAACTTCTCGCAGGGCCTGGAGTTCGCCAATGACGGCGGCTGGGTGACCAACGAGGAGCAGGCCGGTGAATGGATCCGCGGCGTCGCCCGCCATTCCCTCGCCACCCTCGACCTGCCGCTGCTGCTGCGCCTGCATGCCGCCTGGAGCGCCGGGGACGAGATGCGTGTCCGCCAGCTCAGCCGCGAGCTGCTTGCCTCGCGCGAGACCGCCGAGCTGCGTGCGGAGGAAATACATCTGGGCCAGTCGCTGGCGAAGATCCTCGCCGCACATGGGCTTGAGGCAGCCCGCTCCTGGCAGCGACACAATGGCGCCACCTACGCGGCCATGTTCGCGCTGGCCGGCGCCAACGCCGGTGCCTGCGCTGGAGACTGCGCGCTGGCCTACGCCTGGGCCTGGGCGGAGAACCAGGTCACCGCCGCCGTGAAGCTGCTGCCGCTGGGGCAGACGGCCGGGCAGCGCGTGCTGGAGCGTATCCGTCTGTTCCTGCCTGAGCTCCTGGCGCATGCCGCCAGCCTCGCCGATGAGGACATCGGCAGCACCACGCCGCTGGCCATGATGGCCAGCTGCTGGCACGAAACCCAGTACACCCGCCTGTTCCGATCCTAGATGAGGCACCCCATGTCGAGATTTGCCCTGCGCCCGGTCCTTTCCCTTGCAGCCCTGCTGCTGGCCTCACCTGCCGCCCTGGCGCACCCGGGCGAAGGCAGCCATGCCGGCCACCTGATGGCCGGCATGCTGCATCCGCTGACCGGCCTGGACCATGTATTGATGATCGTGGCGGTGAGCGCCTGGTCGGCGCTGCTGCCAATGCACGGCAGGATCGCCGTGGCCGCATGCCTGGCACTGTTCGTCGGGGTTGGCGCACTGCTGCCCGTCGGCGGCGGTCCCCTGCTGGAGTCCGCCATCGCGCTCACCGTGGTGGGCAGTGGCCTCCTGCTGGCCATCGGCCGGCGCGCACCGCTGTGGGCCAGCGGCGCGCTGGCCGCGGGCTTCGCACTCATCCATGGCTTCGCACACGGCGCCGAAGGACCGGCCCAGTCAGGTCTTTACGTTCCCGGCCTGGTCATCTCCACCGCGCTGCTGGCCGCGCTGGTGTCGCAGGCAGCGGTCCGGCTGTCCGCGCATGCCAGCTTCCTGCGCATCGCGGGAGCAGCCAGCGCAGCAGTGGGGGCCGCCGCGCTGACTGCCTGACCCCTGCTTCAGTGCGGGGCGTACGGCGTGTTGCTGCCCGCCGGCGGGAAGCCGTTCCAGATCTCCAGGTCATCCACCCACTGGTAGATGGGCATGGTGCTGCCCGAGTACAGCAGCGGCGCCATCACGCGGTTGATGGGCTGGCTCCACGCGCCCATGTTGGCGCCACGCCGGTCGGCGATGACCTTTCCGTTCACGGCCATCCACACGCGGCCATCACTGCCCGTGCTCCGGTGCCAGAAGAACTCCACCTTGAACCACTGGCCCACCGGCACCGGCACATTGCGGTTCTCCAGCCGGAAGGTGTTCACCGCCGGTGCGCCGCCGCCGGCATTGTTGTCACCCAGCAGCACCCAGTACGGCTGCGCGTTGTTGTTCGTCATCACATAGGCCTCGATGCGGTAGTCGCCGTTGTCCGCCGGCTCACCCCATGAGGTCTGGCCACCGGTCTTCAGGGCGAAGATGGCCCGCCAGGTGCCGCCACCGGCAATGCCGGGGCCGGCCGGCAGGTTGGTCATCTTCTGCACCATGTCAGGCTGCAGTTTCAGCCAGTAGCTGATGTAGGTATCGCCCGGATCACGCTTGGGCATGAACTGCAGCGTGTTCTGCGCCGGTGCGGTGCCCATTGGCGCCGTGCCGTTCACATTGCGCGAGATCTGCTGCATCAGCGCCGAGCTCTGTGCGCCGCGCGGACCCGTGAGGAAATCGATGCGGCCCAGCGAATAGTTGCCGATGGTCTGCGAGGTGGTCCTCACCGGAGTGGTCAGGTGGAACAGCTTGCTGGTGCCGTCGGCCAGGGTTCCCGGCCAGGTGAAGCCGCTCAGGCTGTCCAGTCCAACGATGTCCTGCCAGCAGCCCGTGCCCCAGCAATTCACCGGCGGGGGCGCGCTCAGCGAGCCGCCATCAAACCCGGATTTGAACAGCAGCCTGGCCGATGAAGTCGGTGCCGTCGGAGCCGGCGCCGGTGCAGGAGCGGTCGCAGTCACCGCGGTGACGCGGATGGAATCGATGCGGTAACCGCCGCGATTGGAAATCACGGTCAGTGAATGACCCCCGGCAGCCAGCGATACCCTGCGCTTGCTCGTCCACTGGTAGGTGTTGAGGCTGCCGGTATTCGGCACGGTCACCGCACCGATTGCCGCCTTGCCATCGATGTCGATGCGATAGGCGCTGGTGGCCACCGTGCTCGAGGCCCGCACGTCGATGTCATAGCTGCCGGTGGTGGGGACGCGGAAGGAATACACCATCCATTCGCCTGTATCCATGTTCGTCACCACGTAGCCGCCAACGCTGGAGGGCGCAGTGATGATGTCCACCGCTTCGCGGGTGCGCAGCATGCCACCGAGGTTGGCGGAGGTGGTGTCGTAGTAGGAAACACGCTGGCCGCCCGTGTCGAAATGCTCTGCCTGGATGGTGGCCGGCACCGCGATCGCCGTGCCTGAATACGGCGCCGCCAGCAGGTGACCAGAGGCGAGAAGGCCAAGGGATCCGGCAAATGCCGCCAGATGCCGCTTCATCGAAAGAACCGAATTGGACATGTATTCACCGACCCCGGATTTGATGCAACACAAACCACGTACCTCCACGGCAAGCCGTAAAGGGCAAAGTGAAAGGTCGGGTTAGTGCGTTCCTGCCTGGACCGGCAGGACTGCCATCACCATGACTCACGGCACTGGAACGGAACGCATGAAGCGTCACTGTTTCTTCGCGCCGGCAGCCCCGCTATCTGGTCCTTCAGACCGGAGGCTTTGCGTCCCCGCCTTTCGACAGGTTTGCCTTTCGCTCGGGGGATTAACTTAAGAAGACACGTCGCCGCACTCAACTGTAGGCGGATGCCGACAACTGTCAGTCAAGGGCTCCTACAAGGCGTCCAGGGGCCCGTCCCTTGCTCTGTATCAGGTGAACACCTGAGTTTCGTCGCTAGGGGAAACCCTGATTCCGACGCGTGAGACGGCCTCGTCCGCTTGCGCGCGGCGGGCTCAGGCGATAAGCCACACCATCGCATCGGTTGCAGCATCATGTCTCTGGTAGCGCACGCGACGCCGCGATTCCGCTGCCAGGCCCTGGATCATCACGAACTGGATCCATGGCGTGATGCCCACCAGGCGCGTCGACGGATCGCCCAGCACGGTCGCATGTTCGCCACGCCACATGCGCACCGGATCAGGCTCCAGCTGCAGCGCCCGGACCGTGCTGCCGGCCAGACGGGCGTGCAGGTCAGCGGGCAGCAGCACACCAGGATGCTGCAGGATCAGCGTGGGTCGCGAAGTCGCCAGCGCCAACGTACCTGCATTCGGCCCGGCCTGCACGGTGCCGGTGGTTGCTGCCGCCAGCACCAGCGCACCGGAAACCGTGAGCAGTGCCCGTCGATCCATCTTCAGCGTGCCCGCCTCTTGCGGGTTGTGCCACGACTCCAGCATCACGGCCTCCCCTTTGCCAGGTAATCTGCAATGGCCTGCAGTTCCGCATCACTGACCTCACCGCGCGGCATGCGCGGCATGTTGGCAATGCCGGTGCGCACCACGGTGCGCACGAAGGTGGCAGAGAGATCCTTGCGGTCCTCGAGGAATCCCTTGCTCTCATCGGCAGGACGGCGCGAGAGAATGCCGACGGCCATGCCGATGGTCTGGTGGCACATGCCGCAGCGCTCGTGGTACAGGGCCTTGCCGTCTGGTGCATTGGCCGCAGAAGCGCCTGCGGTGAGGATCAGTGCCATCGCGGCGCTGGCTGCCATGGCGGCCTGCCACAGGCTCATGACTTGCCCCGCAGATGGCGATAGCGCTTCGGCCAGATGCCGCTCTTGCCTGGCGCGAGTATGCCATTGGGATCCAGCGCATCCTTCACCACTTCATTGGCGCGCAACTGCGTCCCGCCATTGAAGTCGTAGGTGGCGGCCACCAGGTCCATGTAGTCGATATGCGTGCGGTACTCGCCATACCGCTTCTCCGTCGCGTCGTTGACCAGCGCGCGGAAGAACCCGTTCACGCGCGCCATCATCTCCGGGTCGTCCTTGTTGAACAGCACCTGGTTCACGTTGACGATGCTGCGTTCCCCCATTGCGAAGGAGCCGTGGTAATCCATGCCGAATTCTTTGTAGCGGTCGTAGGTGCGGCGGAACTGCTCCATGGCTGCCCGTCCCGTGGCAGGCAGCACCGGCGAATAACCGATGTGGCCGCCGCGCCCGCCATGCCAGGCCGCGTTGGCCATCGGGAAGGTGATGGGCACGCCGGCAAAAGCGGCCTGTCCCGGCGCCGGGTTCAGCGGTTCCCCCTGCTTCCAGCGGCTGATGCGGATGGGTTGGCTGGTCTGCCGTTCGAACTGCCGCTGGATGATGGCGGCCTGCGCCTCGTTGACCGACTCGTATCCATAGAGCCTGAGGCTGATCGACCACCAGCCAATGCCGAAACGCTGGCGGATGGCGGCGATCACATCATCAGGCAGCGCGCCGGGCTTGTCGTACCACTCCTTGCGCGTGGTGAGCACTGCCGCACCACGCAGCCAGCTGCCGATGGAGGGAGACTGTTGCAGCAATCCGTCGCGGCGCTGGGCGGCGACGATGTCCACTGCCCAGCCCAGGTCGTCGGCATTCTCCAGCTCCATGTCGAGGCCGATCATCGACTCGGGCGCCGGCATCAGCCACACGCCGGCCTTGGTGACCACGCCGTAGTTGGATTGCACGAACATCTGTTCCCACGACGGACCGAAGCCGTAGCGGTACAGGTTCCAGGTGGGCGAGCCACTCATGGCGCCCATGCCGGTGCGCAGCAGCTCGCCGGAAGGCAGCACTACCTCCATCCCGCAGAGTTTTTCGGTGTGCTGGCCGTAGGTGGTGTAGCCCACGCCGCGATCCAGTGCATTGCCCAGCACCGAACCCCAGCTGTTGCCTGGCACTGAGGTCCAGTACGGCAGCTTGTTCTGCTGGATGTAGTCGTAGAGGTCGTAGAAACCCACGCCGGGTTCCACCACCGCCACGCCATTCTGCTGGTCGAACTCGATCTTCTTCATGCGCGAGAGATCGAGCACCACCGAACCCTTCAGGAGTGGCGCGGCGCCGCCATAGCCGAAATTCTTGCCGCGGCTGATGGGCCACAGCGGCACCTTGTGCCGGTTGGCGATGCGCAGCACCTCCTGCACCTGCTCGACGGTGAGCGGTGCCACGGCGGCCGAGGATGCGTGGGCAGCCTCGTCCACCGCGAAGTGGTCGAGGTAGGTGTCGCGGTCCAGGTCGGTGGAGAGAACCCACTCCTCGCCCACCGCACGGCCGAAATCCCGCAGCGCCCGGTCCAGGCTCGAGGCCGACAGGCCGGGCGGCAATACGCGCTTCATCCTCAGGTCACTTTGTAATAGCGGATGAGGTTGCCATCGGGCTTGCGCTCGCCGATGCCCACGAACACATGCTTGGTGAGCCAGTCATGCTTGCCCACGCTGGTCTCGAAGGTGGGGGATGCCCTGAGGTAATACTCCGCATGCGGCACCGGTGCGCCCCCCTCGAAGGCCCACTTGCGCAGGCGATCCATCACATCGGGCGTGCGGCCCCACAGGAAGCCCTTGTTGTGCAGCAGGATCAGCGTGCCATCGTCTTCCTGCAGCATGTAGCGGGCATCGAAGATGGCCACGTCGTCGGGGCGGAACAGCGCGTAGTCGCCGCCGGAATTGGGCACGGCCTTGCCCTTGAGCTTCGGACCCGAAAACTCGCCCGAATCCACGTAGACGGCGCTGCGCACGCCACCTGAGGGAATCTGGTTGATCTGCTGGACCCGCGTGAAGCGCAGGCGCACTTCCATCGCGAATTCGAAGCGCGGCTGCTCCAGGGTGGAGAATTGTTCCGGATCCACTGTTACCCCCTTGTTCGACGAGGCTGCGGCCGGGCCGCAGCACTGGCCGATGTTAGAATGCCCGGCAAACCATTCCAACTGTTCCGTCGGGGGAATCACCATGAAGGCATCGATCCGCCGTGCGCTGCTCGGCGCTCTCCTGCTGGCCGGCATCACCGCAGCCGCGCCCGGCCCGGCTGCGGAGGAGTGGATGCCGGATCCACGCCGCAATGCCGCCCCCTCCCGTACCACGCGCGCCGACCTCTACGGGGTGCTCGACACCTACCTTGCGGCGCTGAAGGAACGCAGTCCGCAGCGGGTGCAGTGGGCACCGCGCGTGCGCAACACCGAGAACACCGTGCCGTTGATGGTGGGGGACGGCCTGTGGGGCACCATCACCGCCCTGGGCAGCTACGACCTGCGCTTCGCCGATCCGCTCACCGGGGAGGTCGGTTTCTTCGGCACCGTGACCGAAACCACCGATACCTCCGCCTATACCCTGCGCCTCAAGGTCGAAAACGGCCTGGTTTCGGAAGTTGAAACCCTGATCGTGCGGCAGGCGGACTCGGGCATCCGTTTCGAAGACCAGAAATTCGAGCACAAGCCCGTGATGAACGAGATCCTTGCCCCGGCACAGCGCGTGCCCCGCGCCCAGATGATCGCGCTGTCAGACGGCTATTTCGACACATTGCAGCTCAACGACGGCACGCTGTTCACGAAGTTCCACCCCGACTGTGCGCGGGTGGAGAATGGCGTGAAGACCACCCACAACTCCGGCTTCACCGTCACGCCCGTCGCAAAGCTCGGATGCGAGGCGCAGTTCAGGCTGGGGTACTACCGCTACAACGACCGGGTGCGCGGCCGGCGCTTCCCTCTGGTGGATGAGGAGCGCGGCCTGGCTCTAGGCGTGGCCTTCATGGACAAGATGGGACGGATGGGCGACTACAAGCTCACCGACGGCACGCCGGCCAAGCCCCTGCTCTTCCGCCCGCATACCTTCTACCTGATGGAGCTTTTCAAGCTCAAGGACGGGATGATCGAGCAGATCGAGGCGCACTTCATCACCGTGCCCTACAACACCACGGGGCCCTGGGACGACTGGGCCCGCGAGGATCGCTAGCCGCGCATCAGCTGCTGCAGGTATGCCCTGAACGGCTCACCGAGCTTGGGGTGCTTGAGGCCGTATTCCACGGTGGCCTGCAGGTATCCCAGCTTGCTGCCGCAGTCGTAGCGCTTGCCCGTGAAGCGGTAGGCGTACACGTCCTCTTCCTTGATCAGGCGCGCAATTCCGTCGGTCAGCTGGATCTCGCCACCGGCTCCAGCCCCGATCTCCTCCAGGTGGTCGAATATCGTGGGAGTCAGCACGTAGCGACCAACAACCGCCAGGTTGGAAGGTGCCCTGGACGGCTTCGGCTTCTCCACGATGGCCTTGATGGCGGCCACGCGCTCGGTGGAGCCGTTGGCATCCACAATGCCGTACTTGTCCGTCTCCGAAGGTTCCACTTCCTCCACACCCAGCACGCTGCGGCCATTGCGCTCGTGCACCTCGGCCATCTGCTGCAGGCAGGGTTTTTCCGCGTCAATGAGGTCGTCGGCAAGGTGCACGAAGAAGGGCTCATCGCCCACCGCCGGGCGGGCACACAACACCGCATGCCCCAGGCCCAGCGGCGCCGGCTGACGGATGAAGATGCAGGTGGCATTGGCCGGCAGCACGCTGCGCAGCTGGTCGGCGAGCTCGGACTTGCCCTGGGAATCGAGCAGCTTTTCCAGCTCCGCATCGGTATCAAAATGATCTTCGATGGCCCGCTTGGACGCGCCGGTGATGAACACCAGGCGCGTCGCACCAGCGGCCAGCGCTTCTTCGACCGCGTACTGGATCAGCGGCTTGTCGACCACGGGCAGCATTTCCTTCGGACTGGCCTTGGTCGCCGGCAGGAAGCGGGTACCCCGCCCCGCCACGGGGAACACTGCTGTCCTGACTTTCCTGCTGTCCGTTGCTCGCATCATTACTGGCTCACTCCTGAGCGAAGTCTGATGCCCGGATATTACAGGACCCCGCCCGCGGCATAGTTCATCGTGACCGGTCTGTGACCGGCTTCGCCGGTGGCGCTGCCGGCTTCGCCCCGGCAGCCTGCGCCGCCTTGTCATCTGTGCGGATGATTTCCCGGTTCTTGGCAATGGCCGCCGGCCCGATCCCCTTCACCAGTGCCAGCTCGTCGGCCGACTTGAAGGGCCCGTGCTTCTGGCGGTATTCCACGATGTCCTGGGCCCTTTTCAGGCCGATGCCCTTGAGCTCCTTCGCCAGCGTGGTCGCGTCTGCCGTGTTGATGTTCACCTGCGCGGCGGGAACCGCGGACCCGAACAGGAGCAGCAGAATGCCGATCGTGAGCGCCACCAGGGACTGTCTGTGTGCAAGCATTGGAAACCTCCGGATTGTGCGACGGCCACCGCGGCCGCCCGGACAGTGTGGAGGTGATGCATCCGGCAGCGGATGCGTGAATCCGGTGCGATCGCACCGATTCACCGGCTTCAATCGCGGATGGGCTGCCCCGCGCTTTCGTTGACCCGCTCGCGCAGGTCCTTGCCCGGCTTGAAATGCGGCACATGCTTGCCCGACAGGGCCACGGCCTCGCCGGTCTTGGGATTGCGCCCCTGCCGCGGCGGACGGAAATGCAGCGAGAAGCTGCCGAAACCGCGGATCTCGATGCGCTGCCCCTGTGAGAGCGCATCACTCATGATTTCCAGGATCTGCTTGAGAGCCAGCTCGACGTCACGCGCCGGCAGATGCTTCTGCTTGGCAGTGATGATCTCGATCAGTTCCGACTTCGTCATGCGGGCCTGCCCTGGATGCACCTGGCGGGCCGCTCAGCTTCCTGCAGCGGCCCGCCCGGCGTGCGTTGCGCTCAGTCGCGATCGTTACCGATCTGCTCCTTGAGCAGGTCGCCCAGGCTCGTGCCCGAGGAGCCACCACCGGATTCGGTGCGATAGCTCTGCACCGCCTCGGCTTCCTCGTGGATCTCCTTGGCCTTGATCGACAGCGTGATGGAACGCGTCTTGCGGTCCACGCCGACGAACTTGGCCTCGACGGTGTCGCCCACCTTCAGCACGGTGCGCGCATCGTCCACACGATCGCGGCCCAGCTCGGTGGCCCGCAGCTGGCCTTCCACGCCATGGCCCAGGTCGATCAGCGCGCCGCGCTGGTCCACTTCGGTCACGGTGCCGGTGACGATGCTGCCGCGCGGATGCTCGGCCACGTAACCGGAGAACGGATCCTTCGCCAGCTGCTTGATGCCCAGCGAGATGCGCTCACGCTCCGGATCGATGGACAGCACCATGGCCTCGATGAGCTGGCCCTTCTGGTAGCTGCGCACCGCCTCTTCGCCGGGGATGTCCCAGCTGATGTCGGACAGGTGCACCAGGCCGTCGATGTTGCCCGACAGGCCGATGAACACGCCGAAGTCGGTGATCGACTTGACCTGGCCGGAGACCTTGTCGCCACGGTTGAAGTTCTCGGCGAACTCCTTCCACGGATTGCTCTTGCACTGCTTGAGGCCCAGGGAGATGCGACGACGCTCTTCGTCCACATCGAGCACCATGACCTCGACTTCCTCGCCGGTCTGCACGACCTTCGACGGATTGACGTTCTTGTTGGTCCAGTCCATCTCCGAGACGTGCACCAGGCCCTCGACGCCATCTTCGATCTCCACGAACGCGCCGTAGTCGGCAATGTTCGTGACCTTGCCGAACACATGGGTGTTCGGCGGATAACGACGGGCAATGTTCTCCCAGGGATCGGCTCCGAGCTGCTTGAGGCCGAGCGAGACGCGCGAGCGCTCTCGGTCGAACTTGAGGATGCGCACCTCGACTTCCTGGCCCACCTGCACCACTTCGGAAGGATGCTTGACGCGCTTCCACGCCATGTCGGTGATGTGCAGCAGGCCGTCGATGCCGCCCAGGTCGACGAACGCGCCGTAATCGGTGAGGTTCTTCACCACGCCCTTCACCACGGTGCCCTCGGCGAGGTTGTCCATCAGCGCGCTGCGCTCGGCGGAGAATTCCTGCTCCACGACCGCACGGCGGGACACGACCACGTTGTTGCGCTTCTGGTCGAGCTTGATGACCTTGAACTCGAGCGGCTTGTTCTCGAGGTAGCTGGTGTCGCGCACGGGGCGCACATCGACCAGCGAGCCGGGGAGGAACGCACGCACGTTCTCCAGCTCCACCGTGAAGCCGCCCTTCACGCGGCCGGTGATGATGCCGGTGACGATCTCGGATTCGTTGAAGGCCTTTTCCAGCCGCGTCCAGGTGCGGGCGCGCTTGGCCTTGTCGCGCGAGAGATGGGTTTCGCCATTGCCATTCTCGATGGCATCGAGCGCGACCTCGACGTCGTCACCTTCGACGACCTCGACCTCGCCGCGCTCATTGCGGAACTGCTCGATGGGGATGACGGCCTCGGACTTGAGGCCCACATTGACGATGACCATGTCGTCGCTGACGCTGACGACGCGCCCGGTGAGGATCTGACCCGGACGGATGCGGGTATTGGCCAGGCTTTGTTCGAACAGTTCGCTGAAAGATTCGCTCATGCACCACTCATTAGACGTGCCGCGGCCTTGTGCTGCGCGGGGCACGGTTGTGTTGAAACACGGACGCCACCGGGTGGTGTCCGACCCGAAAACCTTCTGCTGGAACTAGATGCGACGTGCCCGCACTTCGGCCATGATCTTCTGCACCACCTCATCGATCGTGAGGCTCGTGCTGTCGATCGTCATGGCTTCGGCGGCGGGCAGCAGCGGCGCCACGGCGCGGGTGGAATCCCGCCTGTCACGCTCGGCTATCTCCAGCGAAAGGGCGGCAAGGCTAGCACCAGACCCCTTGTCTTTCAACTGGTTATAGCGCCTGCGGGCCCTTTCTTCGGGGCTGGCGGTAAGGAAGATCTTCAGTGCCGCGGACGGGAAAACCACGGTGCCCATGTCGCGCCCGTCGGCCACCAGCCCCGGGGGCTGGGCAAAATCCCTCTGGCGCTGCAGCAGCGCGTCGCGCACCCCGGCCCAGGCCGCGACCCGGGACGCGCCCTGCCCGGCCTCCTCGGTGCGAATGGCGGCCGTCACATCCTGGCCAGCCAGCAGCACCTTTTCATCACCGGCCCCGGTCTGGCCGAATGTGACCGCCATGCGGGCGGCAGCGGCGGCATGGCCAGCCTCGTCGGCCAGGTCGAGGCTGGCCTGGCGGCCCGCCAGCGCGACCAGGCGGTACAGCGCCCCGCTATCCAGCAGGTGCCAGTCCAGCAGCGCAGCCACGCGGCGGCTGATGGTGCCCTTGCCCGAGCCGCTGGGGCCATCGATGGTGATGACGGGCACGGCAGCTTTTGCGCCGGATGGAGAACTCATGCTTCCCGTACGTTCAGGCCACAGGCAGCCGCGATGGCCGTGAACCCCGGGAAGGAAGTGGCCACATTCGCCACGTCGCGGACCTTCAATTCACCATCCGCCAGCAGGCTGGCGATGGCGAAGGACATGGCGATGCGGTGGTCCCCGTAGCTGTCGATTTCGGCGCTGCGCAGTCGATGGCCACCGCTGATGCGGATGCCATCGCGCAGCAGCTCGTTGGGCACGCCGGCACGCGCCAGGCCCTCGGCCATCACGGCCAGCCGATCGCTTTCCTTCACCCGTAGTTCGGCGGCGCCGGTGAACACGGTTTCCCCTTCGGCAGCGGCGGCCGCGATGAACAGCACCGGCAGTTCATCGATGGCCAGCGGCACCAGCTCCTCGGGTACTGCCACGCCGCGCAGCGCCGAGCGCCTCACCTCGATGTCGGCCACCGGCTCCCCACCCTGCGACTCGCGCTGATGCACTCGCAGGTCTGCGCCCATCAGCTTCAGCACATCGATGATGCCGGTGCGGGTGGGATTGATGCCCACGTTCTCCAGCACGAAGTCGTCGCGACCGGCAATGCAACCGGCAACCAGGAAAAAAGCCGCGGAAGAGATGTCACCCGGCACCGCGATGCGCGTGCCGGTGAGCTTCTGCCCGCCCTGGAGGCTGGCACGCGATCCCGCAGACTCCACCGTCAGGCCGAAGCCCCGCAGCATGCGCTCGGTATGGTCGCGCGTCGGTGCGGGCTCGGTGACACTGGTGCGGCCTTCGGCATACAGGCCCGCCAGCAGCACGGCAGACTTCACCTGCGCGCTGGCCATGGGCATGACGTAATCGATTCCGGTGAGGCGCTCCGCAGGATGCAGCATCACCGGTGGCTTGCCCGCGGTGGTGTCGATGCGTGCGCCCATCTGCCGCAGCGGCGCGGCCACGCGTTCCATGGGCCGCGAGCGCAATGATTCATCACCGGTGAGCGTGGTGCTGAAGCGCTGGCCACTGAGCAGGCCCATCGACAGCCGGATGGCCGTGCCCGCATTGCCCATGTCGAGCACACGGTCCGGCGCGCTGAGCCCGTGCAGGCCGCGACCGTGCACGGTGAGCGCGGTGTCGCTGTGGCGCTCGACAGTGACGCCCATGGCACGGAATGCCTCCACCGTGGCAAGACAGTCCTCGCCGTCGAGGAAGCCGGTCACCTCGGTGCGCCCCTCGGCAATGCCGCCCAGCATCACCGAGCGATGCGAAATGGATTTGTCCCCCGGGACACGCATCCGTCCTGCCACTTGCCGCGCGGGTCCGACCTTCCAGTTCTTCATTCGTCCTCAGTTTCCGTTCATGACCGCCGCCAGCGAGCGGATCAGCTTCTCGTTCTGCGGCGCCGTGCCGATGGTGATCCTGAGGCACCCGGGCAGGCCATAGCCGCCCACGGGACGCACGATCACGCCATGCCGCAACAACTTCTCATACACCAGCCGCCCGTCGCCGCCGGTATCCACCAGCACGAAATTGCCCGCGCTGGGATACACCTTCAGGCCCATCGGCGGCAGCGCGGTGACCAGCTGCCTGAATCCCTCCTCCACCAGCTGCTGCGCACGCCGCGGCTGGGCGGCATCGGCCAGGGCAGCTTCGGCGCCGGCCAGCGCCGGGATGTTCACGTTGAAGGGCTGGCGCACGCGATTGAGCATGTCGGCCACGTCGGGCTGCGAGATGGCATAGCCCACACGCACGCCGGCCAGGGCATGCGCCTTCGAGAAGGTACGCAGCACCACCAGGTTCGGGTACTGCTGCAGCAGGGTCATGCCATCGGGGCAGTCCACGCGGCGGGAGTATTCGAAATAGGCTTCATCCAGCACTACGACGACTTGTGCGGGCACGGCATCGAGGAATTCGCGCAGTGATGCCGCATCAACCCAGGTGCCGGTGGGATTGTTGGGATTGGCGATGTACACCAGGCGCGTGTCGGCAGTGATCGCCGCGCGCATGGCCGCCAGGTCATGGCCCAGGGCCATCGGGTGTCCGGGCGGGAAGGCCGGCGCCACGTTCCCCCGCGCACCCGTGGCCTGCACGACCAGCCCGTAGATCGCAAACGCATATTGCGAATACACCGCACTGGACTCCGGCGTGAGGAAGGCCTCCGCCAGCAGCACGAGCAGGTCATTGGAACCGTTGCCCAGCGTCACCTGGTTCATCGCCACGCCATGGTGCCGGGCGATGGCGACCTTCAGGTCGTGGCCGTTGCCATCCGGGTAAAGCCACACATCCAGCAGCGCGCGTTGCATGGCAGCCAATGCCGCGGGACTGGGCCCCAGCGGGTTTTCGTTCGAGGCCAGCTTGATGATGCTGCCCTCGTCCATGCCCAGCTCGCGCGCCAGTTCGGCGATGGGCTTGCCGATGACATAGGGCGCGAGGCCGCGGACCGCGGCCGTAGCGGAGGACCCGGCGCTCACAGCACCGCCCGCGGATAGGACCCCAGCACGCGGAACAGCGAGCTGCACTCGCGCAGCGCTGCCAGCGCCTTGGCCACCGGCGCGTCTTTCGCATGCCCTTCGACGTCGATGAAGAACACGTATTCCCACTTGTGCCGCCGCGAGGGCCGCGATTCGATGCGAGTCATGTTCACCTTTTGTCGTGCCAGTGGCTCCAGCAGGCGGGCCAGTGAGCCGGCCTGCGCGCGATCGCTGGACACCAGCAGGCTGGTCTTGTCTGCGCCAGTGGGGCGCGGTCGCCGGCGCCCCAGCACCAGGAAGCGCGTGGTGTTGTGGTCATGGTCCTCGATGCCTTCCGCCAGCACGTTGAGCCCGTAGACCGATGCGGCCACCCGCCCGGCGATGGCCGCCGTGCCCGTCTTCTCGCGCGCCAGGCGTGCGCCCTCGGCATTGCTGCTCACTGGCACGCGCGCCGCCCTGGGCAGGTGTTTGTCGAGCCACAACCGGCACTGTGCCAGCGCCTGCGGATGGGCACACACGCGGCGCACCTGGGCGAGGCTTTTCATCCGGCCCAGCAGGTTGTGCTGCACACGCAGTTCGATCTCGCCGCAGATGGGCGGAGCGGCGCTCATCAGCCGGTCCAGCGTGAGGTTCACCGCGCCCTCGGAGGAATTCTCCACCGGCACCACGCCAAACTCCGCCGTTCCTTCCTGCACGGCCAGGAAGACGTCATCGATTGATGCACAGGGCAGCCCATCCGCACCCGCCTTGAACCACTGCTGCACGGCCGAGTGCGAGTAGGTGCCTTCAGGCCCCAGGTAGGCCACGCGGGAAATACGTGCCGCCCGCGGCCGCCGGACCGGCGCGGGCTTTCGCGTACGGGCCGCCACGCGGCTCAGCCCGCGATCAGGCGCGCGGCAAGCACGCCTTCAATGCCACGGATCGCTGCCAGCGTGGCCGCATCGATCGGACTGTCGGCATCGATCACGGTGTAGGCGAACCCGCCGCGCGACTTGTTCAGCAGGTCGGCGATGTTCACCCCGGCCGCCGCCAGGCGGGTGGATATCTGTCCGACCATGTTCGGCACGTTGCTGTTGGCGATGACCAGCCGCGTGGTGCCGGGCACGCGTGGCATCACCGCCTCTGGATAGTTGACGGAGTTGCGGATGTTGCCGTTCTCGAGGAACTCGCGCAGCTGCTCCACCGCCATCACCGCGCAGTTCTCCTCCGCCTCGCCGGTGGAGGCACCCAGGTGCGGCAGCGTGACCACCTTCGGATGATCCTTCAGCGCATTGGTGGGGAAGTCGCAGACATAGGCGTGCAGGTGCCCCTGGTCCAGCGCCGCGATCACCGCCGCGGAATCCACGATGCCGCCGCGCGCGAAGTTCAGCACCGCGCCACCCCTGCGCATCAGCGCGATGCGCGTGGCATTCACCAGCCCGCGCGTGCCGTCATTGAGCGGCACATGCACCGAGACCATGTCACTGCGGGCGAAGAGGTCATCCAGCGACAATGCCTGCTGCACGCTGGAGGAAAGTTCCCAGGCACGCTGCACGGTGATCTGCGGGTCGTAGCCCAGCACCTTCATGCCCAGCGCCTGCGCGCAATTGGCCACCTCGACGCCGATGGCGCCCAGGCCGATCACGCCCAGCGTGCGTCCCGGCAGCTCGAAGCCGACGAAGTTCTTCTTGCCCTTTTCCACCGCCGCGTCGATGGCCTTGTCGTCGCCGCTCTGCGCACGCGCGAACTGCCAAGCTGGCAGGATGTTGCGTGCCGCCAGGAACAGGCCGGCGATGACCAGCTCCTTCACCGCGTTCGCATTCGCACCCGGTGAATTGAAGACCGGAATGCCGCGCTCGGCCAGCGCGGCCACCGGCACGTTGTTGGTGCCGGCACCGGCCCGCGCCACCGCCAGCACACTGGGCGGCAGCGACATCGCATGCATGTCGGCCGAGCGCACCAGCACGGCATGGGGATTTTCCAGCGCCGAGGCCACCTCGTAGCGGTCGCGCGGCAGGCGCTCCAGCCCCTTGGCGCTGATGTTGTTGAGGGTGAGTATCCGGAAGGCTTCAGCCATGACGTCGCTCGAACTCCCGCATGAACTGGACCAGTGCATCGATGCCCTCGATGGACATCGCGTTGTAGATGCTGGCGCGCATGCCACCCACCGAGCGGTGGCCGGCCAGGTTGGTGAGGCCGGCGGCCTCCGCCTCCGCAAGGAAGGTCTTGTCCAGCTCCGGCTTCGCCAGCGTGAAGGGCACGTTCATCCACGAGCGGCTGGCAGGATCCACGGGGTTGGCGTAGAAAGCCGATCCGTCGATGGCTGCATAGAGCTTCGCGGCCTTGGCTTCGTTGCGCGCGCCCATGGCGGCAAGGCCGCCGCCCTGCTTCAGCCACTTGAAGACCAGGCCCGCCACATACCAGGCAAAGGTGGGTGGCGTGTTGGACATCGAATCTTCCGCCGCCATCGTGGCGTAGTTCCAGATCGACGGCGTCGTGGCACGGGCGCGGGCCAGCAGATCATCGCGCACCACCACGATGCACAAGCCCGCCGGGCCGATGTTTTTCTGCGCCCCGGCATAGATCAGGCCGAAGCGCGACACGTCCAGCGGGCGCGAGAGGATGGAAGAGGAGAAATCCGCCACCAGCGGCACGGCACCGGTGTCGGGGATGAAGGGGAATTCCACACCGCCAATGGTTTCATTGGGCGTGTAGTGCAGGTACGCGGCGTCGCCACTGCGCTGCCAGGTATTGAACGCCGGCACATGCGTGTAGCGGCCGGCTGCATCGGCCGCCACGTTCACCCGGGCGCAGAAGTGCTTTGCTTCACCAATGGCCTTCTTCGACCAGGAACCGGTGTTCACGTAATCAACGGTGGCGCCGGCATCGGCGAGGTTCATCGGAATTGCCGCGAACTGCCCGGTAGCCCCGCCCTGCAGGAACAGCACCTTGTAGTTGGCGGGCACGGCAAGCAGCTCGCGCAGGTCGGAAACGGCTTCCTGTGCCACGCGCAGGAAAGCCTTGCTGC
>JALYWF010000073.1 GCA_030852845.1 Pseudomonadota bacterium | reverse complement strand
TCCTGCGGCCCCACGCCCATGCTGAAGGCGGTGGCGGCGCTGGCCCGCGAGTTCGACCTGCCCTGCCAGGTGTCGCTGGAGGAATACATGGCCTGCGCCGTCGGGGGCTGCGCCGGTTGCGCTGTGGAAGTGCAGACGCCTGCCGGGCCGGCGATGAAGCGGGTGTGCGTGGACGGTCCGGTATTCGACGCGCGCACGGTGTTCGCCGCTTGATAGGATGACCAACTAACTTTCCAAAGGGGGTATCCGATGATCAGGTTTGCGTCGCGGCGTGTTGCCGCTCTCATGCTGGTGGCCGCGGCCACGATGTCGGCGCCACTGCTGGCGGGCCAGGCGCCCCAGCCGGCCGGTCCGCCGAAGCCCTACAACATTCCGGCCGGCGTGCCGGACTACGTGCGCAAGGCCGTGCAGTCGCCGGAACGCACCCCGGCCATGACGGCGCGCGATGCCGACCGCAAGCCGGCCGAGCTGCTGGTGCTGTCGGGCGTGAAGCCCGGCGACAAGGTGGTGGAGTTCGCCTCCTTCGGCCAGTACTTCACCACCATGCTCACCAGCCTCGTGGGCGAGAAGGGCATGATCTACATGTACGACCTGCCCTACCTGGAGCGCAACAGCGGCACCGCCAGCCGCGAGTTCGCCGCCAAGCACCCGAACACGAAGTTCGAGTTCATCGATTACAACGCGCTGCAGCTGCCGGAAAACGTGGACGTGGTGCTCAACGTGCTCTACTACCACGACCTGATGCTGAACAAGATCGACGTCGCGGCGCTCAACGGCAAGATCTTCAAGGCACTGAAGCCGGGCGGCATCTTCTTCATCGTGGACCACAATGCGGCGCCGGGCTCCGGCACGCGCGACACCGAGAAGCTGCACCGCATCGACCCGGAAGTGATCAAGAAGGAAGTGAAGGCCGCGGGCTTCGAGCTGGTGGAAGAGAGCAAGCTGCTGGCCAATCCGGAGGATGACCACAGCTGGATGCCGTTCGCCCCGGGCAAGCGCGGCACGACCGACCAGGTGGTGCTGAAGTTCAGGAAGCCGGCGCGGTAGCCGCCGCACGCGGCATGTCCGCGTGAAGCCAGCGACGTCGCGCCCGCTCGCGCAGCGCGACGATCGCCATGGCCAGCAAGGCCAGCCACCAGGGGGATCCTGCCGGCTCGCCATAGACGAAGGCATGCATGTAGGTGGGTTCGAGCGTCACTAGCGCCACCACCAGCGCCGCCACGGCGGCCACCCCGTTGCGCATCAGGGCTGCATAGACAGGCAGCAGCACGGCGCCGGTCACCGCCCCCAGCCCCAGGCGCAGCCACTCGGCGGACGAAGCGGAACCCGGGGGTGGCAGCAGGGTCCAAAGCGCCACGAAGGTGACGCTGCCGAAACCGGCGACGCCTGCCGCCAGCATGAGCAGCGTGCCCTCGCCCAGGGCAAACAGCTCCGCCCGCGAACCGCGGCAGGTCAGCCACAGCGACCTCAGCCGCGCCGCCACCAACCAGGAAATCGCCGCCATCGTCGGCAGCACCAGCGCCAGGGCGAAGTAGTGGAGCGGCGCAACCTGCGCCGGAGGAACATCGGCGACTACGCGAATGAGCACCAGAATCAACTGCAACAGGCCCAGCGCCAGCACGCACTGCATGATGAGGAGCCCGATGCTGCGACCACCCAGCAACAACCGCCGCAGCGCTTCGGTGTGCGTGATACGCGCGCTGATGCCGCCGGTATCTGCCGGCGTCACCATGGCCTCGTCCTCCGCCCGGCGCGATGTCCAGGCCGAAGGGGCGATGCGCCGCGCGCGCAGGTACCACGCCCCGAAGACAATCCAGCACAGCAGGATGAAGGGGAGCCCCCCGCCCGGCAGCCACTCGTCGGGCATCGGCAGGTCGAGCCGGTCAAGCAGCAGGCCACCGCCCAGCAACACCAGCAGCACCGTGAAGGTGGCCAGCAGCGAGCGTGCTGCGAGGAAGCTGGCCATGGCCCAGAGGCTGGCAAAGGCGAAGTAGCCGCCCACATCCCGCAGCCAGCCGGCAAATGACCGCCGCCAGGGTACAGGCAGCCACAGGTAGAGCGTCCAGATGTACGTGCTCATCACCAGGGCGCACAGGAGGGCAATGGCAAAGGCAAGCAGCAGCAGGCGCAGGCGTCCGTGCGGAGCCAGCGCCGTCTGGCGTTGCGACGCCATGGCCCGCCAGAGCGGACCACCTGCCACCATCGCGGGCAGGAAGGCAATGAAGAGGCCATTGATGGCCCAGAGGAGCACGCTCGTAGACAGCCCCTTCTGCGGCAGCCACAGGGCGGCCAGGGCCATCAGCGACAGGCCTGCGATGGTGCACAGGCGCTGCGCTGGCAGCGCCCAGAAACAAAGCTTCAGGACCTGAAGCAACAGCTTCATGCGTGCATCGCCAGGAAGATGTCTTCCAGCCCCATCGGCTCGATTTCGATCTCGGCCGCCACGCGCTCGCGCAGCCCCTGCAGCGCCATGTCATTCCAGCCATCCACGGTGAAGACGGCCGTGCGCCCGGTGACACTGCGGGTGAGCTGGCCGGGCAACGACAGGCCCGGATCGAATTCCGCCGTAGCGCGCAGGTGCACGCGCACCACCGACTCCTTCAGCGCGTCGAGCTCACCCTGCCACAGCAGGCTGCCTTCGCGCAGCAGCCAGATGTGGCTTGCCACGCGCTCCAGGTCGCCGATGAGGTGCGAGGCATAGACCAGCGTGCGCGTGCCCTCGCCCGCGATGGCGAGGATCTCGCGCATGAACTGGCGGCGCGCCACCGGATCGAGGCTGGATGCCGGCTCGTCGAGCACCAGCAACTCAGGTTCGTGGCCCAGCGCGCACAGCGTGGCCAGCTTCTGGCGCTCGCCGCCGGAGAGCCGGCCGATGCGCCGCTGCAGCGGCACTTCCCACTCCCGCGCCAGGCGCGCGACCAGGGCCGTGTTCCAGCGCTGGTGCAGGGCGGCGACCAGCGCGAGCTGCTGCGCGCCGGTGAGCAGTCCCGGGAGTTCATCCTGCTGCGGCACGAAGCCGATGCGCCCGCGGACACTGGCCGGCAGCGCGGTGCAGTCGGCGCCGAACACCGCACTGCTGCCGCTGGTCGGCCGCGCGAATCCCAGCAGCAGGTCGAACAGCGTGGACTTGCCCGCCCCGTTCTTGCCCACCAGCCCGATGACCTGGCCGCGCGGCACCGCAAACGATATATCGCGCAGCACGGGACGGCCGCCCAGTTGTTTGCCCAGTCCCTGCGCGCTCAGCACGTTCGGATCATTCATCGTCACGCTCCCAGACGCGCTTCAGCAGCGCCATCGTGTCCTTGCTGGAGATTTCCAGCTGTCGCGCCGCATCCGCGAGTTGCCGGGCCTGGGGCTCCAGCTGCGCCAGGCGCTGCGCCAGCGGTGCCCCGCCCTTGCGGCCACCAGCCACCGTCATCGGCTTGCCACGGTTGCGCTCCAGCAGGCCTTCGGCCTCGAGCAGTGCGTAGGCCTTGGAGATGGTCATTGGATTGACGGCGTGCTGGGCGGCCAGCTCGCGTACCGAGGGAAGCTCCGCCCCGGGCGGCAGCTGGCCGCCGGCGATGAGCCGGCGGACCTGGTCCATCAGCTGCCGGTAGATCGGTACGCCGGATTCGGGGTGGAGCGAAAACAAGCAGCGACCCTCGCTATGTGTATTACGACAGTAATACACATGGGCCTGGCCGTCAACATCCCGCTAGACGATGGAAACTCCCAGCTCGCGGGCGCGGTGCGCCAGCCCCGGATAGGCGTTGCGGATGAACTGCGCCGGATCGCCCCACTCGGCCTCGAACTCCGCGGCTGGCCGCGCGGCAATCATCTCGCTGGCGCTCATGCCCTGCGCCAGCAGCTGCGCCAGGCGCTGGCGCAGTGTGTCGAGCATGGCGTGTTCGGCCTTCAGGTGTGCCAGCCCCTGTGGCGTGCCGGTGCCGGGCACGACCTTTGTGCCTTCATTGGCCAGGCCCACCAGCTTCTCCACTGCAGTGGTGATGCCGCCCACCCAGCCATTGCTGTCTGGATCGACGAGGGGGAAACGCCCTGCCGACACCACATCGGCCGCCACCAGCACATTCGCGCGACGGAAGAACACGTAGATGTCGCCATCGGTGTGCGCCTGGCCCAGGTGGCCGTAGTCGATCTGCTCTCCGCCGAAGGCCAGCGAACCGGTGGTGTAGAAGGTCTCGGTGGGCAGCGCCGCCCTGGGCAACGGCTGGTAGGTGCGGTTCTCCCAGCGGCTGTGCACGTCGGTGGTGAGCCAGAGCTTCGTGTATTCGTGCGCGATGATGCGAGTGCCGGCGCGCCCCAGCGTGAGGTTGGCGCCGGTCTGCTCGTGGTGCCAGTGCGTGTTGAACAGTGTGTGCACGCGCTGCTGGCCGGTGAGCGTGCGCACCTGCCGCAGCAGTTCATCGGTGTGTTGCGCGGCGCCGCCATCCACGAGCAGTGCGCCTTGCGGCGAATCGAACAGCGTGACATTGCCGCCGCAGCCTGCGATCAGCCACAGGCGCTCCGCCAGCGGCGTGGCGGTCACCGCGCCGGATGCAGCTTGCGCTGCGCGGGAGAGGCAGGCCGCGGCAGCGCCGGCGGCAAGCAGGAAGCGGCGTCGATGCATCAGGGAGCCGGCGGTGTGGCGGCGGCCATCAGCCCCCGCAGCAACGCCTCGGTTTCAGGCCGCGCCGGGCTGCCCGCTGCGCGCCCCGACGTGGCCGCCTCGCCGCGCGTGAGCTCAATGGCCATGCGTCCGCGCCCGTCCTTCGCGAAGAGGTCGGCGCCCCGCGTGGCCAGCAGGCTGACCACGCTGTTCCACCCCTGGCCGGCGGCACCGTGCAGCGCTGTGGCCCCACTGCCATCGCGCGCATTGACCTCGGCGCCGGCGTCGAGCAGCAGTTGCACCACCTCGCGCCCCTGCGCCTCGTCGCGGTAGCGGCCGCGGGTGTCGAGGCCCGAATGCCCCACGCCGGCCGCGGCCAGCAGCGCCGTCATGCCGCGCGAGGTCGGAAGGTCCGGACGCGCACCGTGCTGCAGCAGCAGCCGCACGGCCGGCAGGTCCACCGCCTTGGCGGCGCGCAGCAGCGGGGTGGTACCCACGGTGAGCATGGTGTCCGCGCCCCGGTCATCGCGCAGCGAGCGGTAGGGCGGGAAAAGTTTCAGCTGCATGTCCGGATTGGCGCCGGCCTTCAGCAGCATGGCAATGAGCTCGATACCGGTGGTGCGGTCCGCGGAGGGACGATCCGCCCGGCCGCCGGTGGGCACGGTGTTCACGTCCACCGCCGCGTACAGCGGGGCGCGACCCCAGGTATCCCATTTGTTCACGTCGGCGCCGCGCTTCACCAGCAGCGCCGCGGTGTCGAAGCTCAGATTCAGCGCAGCCAGCAACAAGGGCGTCACGCGATCGGGATCGGTGAGGTTCTTGTCGGCACCGGCGTCAAGCAGGATGGCGGCGCATTCTGCGCAGCCGCGCCGCGCGGCATAGAGCAGTGGCGTGAAACCACCGGAAGGCCTGGCCTGCATGCGCGGCTCGGCGGTGACCTGGCGTTCCCAGTCGTTCACGGCCGAACGCGCGTCCACCTCGGCGCCATGCTTCACCAGCAGCCGCACCATCTCCGGCTGGCCCTCGGCCGCGGCCCACATCAATGCCGTCTGGCCGCGCCAGGCTTCGCGCTGGTTCACGTCGGCGCCGCGCTGGAGCAGCAGCTTTGCCGCCGCCACATTGCTGCTGCGGGCGAGGATCATCAATGGGCTCTGGCCATCGGCATTGGTGACCTTCACGTCGGCGCCGGCCTTCAGCAACGCGCGGATCACCTCCACGTTGCCAGTGACCGCCGCTTCCGACAGCGGCGTGGAGCCGTAGTCGTTGCTGGCATTGACGTCTGCGCCCGCGGCAATCAGGCGCTTTACCGCTGCAAGGTCATCGCGATACACCGCCCAGTGCAGCGGGGTCGTGCCATCGGTTTCGCGTGCGGCGGGATCGGCGGGCGGGCTGGATTCGGCCCAGGCACCCGGGGACACGGCCAGCAAGGCCAGCAGCGGCAGCGCCATGCGCAAGGACTTGTTGCCGATCATCGCCTCACATCTCCGCCACGGCGCCGGTGCTGTCGCCGAACTGTTCCACCTGGATGCCCGCACGCTGCAGCAGCGTGAGGTGCACATTGGCCAGGGGCGTGCGTTTCCCGAAGTCGATGTGCTGGCCACCCTTCAGCGCACCACCGCCCCGGCCCAGGACGGTAGTGGGCAGCGGATACTGGTTGTGCGCATTGCTGTTGCTCATGTTGCTGCCGAACAGCAGCATGGAGTTCTCCAGCATGTTGCCGTCGCCATCCGGCAATGCCTGCATCTTCGCCAGGAAATCGGCAAACACGTCGACGTGGTATTTCTGGATCTTCGCCAGCCGCTCCTTCTTCGCCGGATCATTCGCATGGTGCGAGATGGCGTGGAAGGCGTCGGGAATCCCGATGTGGTTGTAGGTCATCTCGCTGACCTCGGGGGCCAGCATGAAGCTCTGCACGCGCGTGAGGTTGCCTTGGTATGCGAGCAGGATGAGGTCGAACATCATCCTCAGGTGCTCGTCGAAATTCTCCGATGTGGCGCCCGGCACCTCCGGCAGCGGCAGGCCGGCCAGATCGCCACGCGCGCCGTTCTGCAGGCGGCGTTCGATCTCGCGCACGCTGGCCAGGTAATCATCCAGCGTGGTGCGGTCGCGCGGACCGAGCTTGCGGTTCAGCGCCGCCATCTCGCCCTGGATCATGTCGAGGATGCTGCCGGTCTGCTCGGTGAGGTAGCGCCGCTCCGCCGCCGTATCGCCCTGGCCGAACAGGCGCAGGAACAGCTGGCGGGGGTTGCTCTCCACCGGCAGCGGCGTGGTGGCGTTGGCGAAGGACAGCGTACCGGTATACGTGCAGCCGTAACCACGCTCGCAGGCACTGCCCGTGCCCTGCCCCTGCGCAGTTGCGGTCTCCAGCGAGGGCCAGGGTGTGTCCTGCCCGATGTGCTGCGCGGCGATCTGGTCGGCGGTGGGCGCCATGTGCGGCTCGAGCGTCTCGCGGGGATGCACGCAGGACAGCCACGTGGCCGGCACCAGCGCATGCACCGCGCGGCTCTCGCCAGGCCGGTTGCCCAGGTTGCTGAGCACGGTGAGCTGGTCCCTGAAAGGCGTGAGCGCCTGGTTGATCTCGTTGAGCTGGAAGTCGCGGCCGGTGGCCTGCGGCGTCCACTTATCCATCACCGCGCCATGCGGGAAGTAGAAGAACCCCAGCCTCGGCCTGCGCGCGGCAGCGGTCTGCGCCAGCGCCACGCCAGCCGGAACCATCGCGTCCAGCAGCGGCAGCGCGATGCTGGCGCCGAGGCCACGCAGCACGGTGCGGCGTGAAAGATGCTTCTTCGTGATGAACATGCCCTACCTCCCGGTACCGGCCTGCGCAACAGGGTGCGCGGCGCCCGGCTCCTCCTGCGATGCGCGACGCATGCGGAATGCATCGCTGGCCACGATGCCCTGCACCAGCGCTTCAAGACGATACTCCCCCGCCGCGGCGTCGCGCACGATGCGGCGCACAGCCGGCATGTCCTGCGCGCGCAATGCACGCCCCAGCGCATACGTCATCAGCTTTTCGGTGAAGGCCTGCGCGAACAGCTGCGGTCGGGCCAGGATGGCGTCGGCCAGCTGCGCGGGGCCATTCACCTGCACACCGCTGGCCAGCCGGCCCTGCGCATCGATGGCCTCGCCGGCATCCAGGTCACGCTCGCGCCAGGCCCCGGCCACGTCGAAGTTCTCCAGCGCGAAACCCAGCGGATCGATCACGCCATGGCAGGCGTTGCAGGATTTCTGTGCGCGATGCTGCTCCAGCCGCTCGCGCACCGTGCCCATCGCCTTGCCCGGCTCGCTCTCCGGGAACTGCTCCACGCCCGGCGGTGGCGCGGTGGGCGGCGTGCCGAACAGCGTGTCCATGACCCAGGCGCCGCGCAACACCGGGGAAGTGCGGTTGCCATAGGAGGTCGCCAGCAGCAGTGCACCCTTGCCCAGCAGGCCGTGCCGGTTGCGGTCAGCAAGGCGCACCTTGCGGAACTGGTCGCCGCGCACATTGGGCACACCGTAGTGGCGGGCCAGCCGTTCGTTGAGGAAGGTGGTGTCGGCGCGCAGCAGGTCAAGCACGCTGCGCCCGCCGCGCAGTGTGTCGGCCAGGAACAGCTGGATCTCCTCGCGCAGCGCGGCGTACAGGTTGTGGTCGAAATCCGGGTATAGCGTCGGATCGACCTGGAAGTTGCCCATGCGGCCCACGTTCAGCCACTGGAAGGCAAAGTTGTCCACCAGCGCGCTGGCGCGCGGATCCTCCAGCATGCGGCGCACCTCACGCTGCAGCACCTTCGGGTCATTGAGCCTGCCTTCGGTGGCCAGCGCCACCAGCGGCTCATCCGGGCCGGAGCTCCACAGGAAAAAGGCCAGGCGCGTCGCCAGTTCCAGCTGCGTGAGGGGCTGCGCCTGATCGTCTGCAACGGCCGGGGCCGAGCGCAGCAGGAACTTCGTGCTCGACAGGATGGCTGTGAGGCCGGCCTCTATGCCCGCCTCGAAATCACGGTTGTCCTGGCCGCGGACAAAAAACTCCATCGGTGCCGCCAGCTCGTCTTCGGACACCGGTCGACGGAAGGCGGCCGTGGCCAACTCACGCAGGATGCGCCGCGCACAGGCCGTCTCCTCCGCGCCGCTCGCCGGATGGCAGCTGAAGACGCGCTGCCGGCTCGGCGTATCGCCCACGCCGGTGACATGGAACGGACCGGCCACGGTGAATCCCGGGATGCGCGGCACGCGCTCCATCTCTGGCAGCATCGCAATGGGCTGCAGCGGCGAATCCGACTGCGCCAGCGAGCGCTGGATGAAACTCACGCCGATGCGCCGCACGCCCGCCTTCACCGGCACGCTGATCTGGTTGAAGCGGTTCTGGATGTCGTCGGCGGCGATGGCCTGGTTCTGGTCCACCGCCTTCAGGTCGTCCGGCCCGCCGTAGGTCTGCTGGAACACGCGCCGGCCGTCGATGGTGAGGATCACGGTGTGCGGATGGTCCACCTTGGTCACGTAGCCGGCACCCATGGCGAAGAACTCGCGGATGCTGAACACATACTCGCCGTCGGCGGGAAAGTGATGGTCTACCCAGAATCCCCCGCGCGTGCCCAGCGGCAGCCCATCGATGTGCCTGGACTGGTCGAGCGAGGAAGGCGCGCGATATTCATGGCTGCTCGACTTGGCATCAGTGCGGCCAATGGCCTGGCGCGCCACGGTGCGCGCAGCGGTGATGTACTGCTCGAGGAAGGAGGGCGACATGCGCAGCGTGGCTGCCTGGTTGTCGAAACCATCGCTGAACACATCCTTCGGCAGCAGCGTGGCCACATCCACATCGAGATCGAGGATGCGCCGGATTTCCCGCGCGTATTCGTTGCGGTTGAGGCGGTGCAGCCCCACGTAGCCGGGGTCCGGCGGCGCCGCGGCGGCGGCGGCATCGAGGCGGGTCTCCAGCCAGCCGGTGAAGGCGTCGATCTCGCGCTGTGCGGGCTGCGGTTCGCCGGGTGGGGGCATCAGCCGGCCGCGCAGCTTGCGCAGGGTCTCTTCCCACACCTCGGCATCGGCGGCGGGATTGTCGAGAGAGAGTGTGTCGAAGGCCAGGCCGCCAGCCCAGTCGGTGCTGTTGTGGCAGGCGGCGCAGCTTTTTTCCAGCAGGGCGGCGTGGGAGGCCGGTTCAGCGCTCCACGCGGCTGACCCGGTGGCCGTCGCCAGCGCCAGCGCCGCCAGAAATTTTTTCCCCCGCACCATCGTCACTTGGGCCGCCACCGTCCGGCAAAGTTCACCGCGGCTTGTAGGGCAGATAGCCGATGCGATCGCCCTTGTACGTGCCCACCCAGACCTCGTTGCCCACACGAATGCCCACGGTGGCGCCCTCCATGCCGGTGGTGCGTTCCGAGCTGGCGACGGTGCGGGCGGCCAGCGTGGCCGGATCGATCTCCAGCACCTTCCAGCCCGGCGGGCAGGGTGGCGTGCCACAGGAATTGTTGCCGGATGCCAGCATCTTGCCGTCAGGGGTCCAGCGCAGGTTGTCAGCGGCGATATCCACCTTCATCACCTGCTTCTTCACGCCGGCGCCATCGCGCTGGAACTTGATCACCTCGCTGGTTCCGAAGGCCGCCACATACAGGGTGCGGCCGTCCGCCGAGGCGAGGATGCCGTTCGGGCCGGACATTTCCGTGCCCGCAACCACCTGCACCTTGCCGCCCGGCCGCCACTCGTACAACGCACCATTGGGCTGCCGCCGCTGCACGGCCGCGAACGCCTGGGCTTCGGGCTGGCCGCGGTCGAGGAACTTGGTGACCACGAAGCCGCCGTCCGGCAGCATGGCCACGCCATTGGCCATCACGTCGTCGGGCAGCACCACACAGCCCACCCAGGCCACGGTCGGGCGGGCGCCGCTGGCATCGATGTCGAACACCTCCACAGCCTCGCGTGCGCCATGGGCGGTGACGTACAGCCGGTAGCGTCCGGCAGCCTGCTCCTTCAGCGACAGGCCATGGGCCGAAAATCGCGTGGGATCCACCGGGCCCGGGCAGCTGCCGAACAGCGACTTGTCATGCTTTGCAGGCCCTGCCTGCCCCGGGAACCAGTCAACGAAGGTTTTTGCCTGGTGGTCGACCAGGTAGAGGTGGCCGCGTGCGGGGCCGCCACCCATCAGCGGGCCATCCATGCCCGAGGTGACCAGCCAGCGGGTCTCGCCCAGGCGCACCATGTCCTCGGCATTCGCGGGACCGCACAGATACCGCAGCTCGCCATCCGGATTGCAGCCTGCTGCCGGCGTGGCCGCTCCCGCTGCGCCAGAAACCATGGCCAGTGCGGCTACGGCCAGCACTCCCCTTGCCCGATTCCCCATGCCTTTCTCCTTAGTGCGCGACATCTGTCCGCAAGGGCGGAAGAATAAGCGCGGAAGGACCGTTGCGCTGGCTGGCGAACAAGGTTTAGTTGAGAATAATTCTCGTTTGCACGGGACCGGTCACTCAGCGCCGGTCCTCATAGCAGTACCCCACTCCATAGACGGAGTGGACGAACTCTTCGCCCGGCACCACGTCGGCGATCTTGCGGCGCAACTTCTTCACGTGGCTGTCCACGGTACGGTCGGCCACGATGCGCTCGTCGCGGTACATCTGGTCCATCAACTGGTCGCGGGAATAGATGCGGCCGGGATGGGCGGCCAGCACCGACAGCAGCTTGAACTCCACCGCGGTCAGGTCGAGCGGGTGCCCGTCGAGCGTGGCGCGCCAGGCGGATTCATCGAGCACCAGCCCGCCGGTCGCTGCGTCGCCGGTGGAAGCAGGGGCATTGGCCGGACGGCGCGTCCGGCGCAGCACGGTGGCAACCCGTGCCACGACCTCTCGCGGGCTGAATGGCTTGCAGATGTAGTCGTCGGCACCCAGCGAGAGCCCCAGCAGGCGGTCGATCTCATCCACGCGCGCCGTCACCATGATGATGGCGGCCTCGGAGAAGGAGCGCAGCGCACGGCACACCTCCATGCCGTTCTGGCCGGGCAGCATCACATCAAGCAGCACCAGGTCCACGGGATTGGCGCGAACCCAGGGTTCCACCTCGTCGCCGCGCGCCAGGCGGTGCACCTCGTAGCCCTGCTGCAGCAGGTAGTCGCGCAGCACCTGGGCGATCTTGTCCTCGTCCTCGACGATCAGGATCCGGGCGGAAGCATCACTTTTGCCGGTTGTCATGCCTGGCGATGATCGGCCAGCGGCAGCCAGATGCGCCAGTGCAGGCCGCCCAGCGAGCTGTGGCCAGCCTGCATGCGCCCGCCGTGGCCGCTGACGATGGCCTGCACGATGGCCAGCCCCAGCCCCGAGCCACCGCCGGTGCTGGAACGGGAGGCATCGACCCGGTACAGGCGCTCGGTGAGGCGACCCAGGTCTGCGTCGGTGACGCCTGGCCCGGAGTCTTCCCAGTCGATGCGCGCCTCGCGACCGTCAATGCCCAGCCTGACCCGCAGCCGCGCGGGCGCGTCGGTGTAGCGCAGCGTGTTCTGCAGCAGGTTGCCAATCACCTGTGCGAGCCGGTCGGGGTCGGCCTCGACCATCACGTCGGGATCAAGCTGCAGTTGCTCCTCAAGCCCGGCCTCTTCCATCGCGGCACTGCTGGCAGCCAGTGTCTCGGTGATGGTGTCGCCCAGGTCCAGCCGCGTCTTGCGATAAGTGAGCGCGCCCAGGTCGGAGAGCGACAGCAGCCTGAGGTCATCCACCAGGCGTGTGAGCCGGTGCACTTCCTGTCCCACGGAGGCAATGCTGCCCTGCGTGAGCGGACGCACGCCATCCTGCACCGCTTCGATCTCGGCGCGCAGCGTGGTCAGCGGCGTGCGCAGCTCGTGTGCGATGTCGGCGATCCATTGCTGCCGTCCGCGCTGTGCGGCCTCCAGCGCCTCGGCGAGATGATTGAAGTCATTGGCCAGCTGCGCCACCTCGTCATGCCCCTGCACGGCCAGGCGTGTGCCGTAGTCGCCGCGGGCCAGGGCGCCTGCCCCGGCACCCAGCAGGCGCAGCCGCCGCGCCAGCCAGCTGGAAATCACCGCGGCATTCAGCAGCACCGCAAACAGCATGCCCATGGCGATCACGCCGAAGCGCAGCGACTGCTGCCGCGCGGTGATGGATTCGAGCGACTGCAGCACGCCCAGGCGCGGCACGTAACCGAGGTAACCCACCACGGCGCCATCGACCCGGATGGGCAGGCGCGTTGCATGCTCCGAATCCGCAGGCCCGCTCCAGGGATGGGGCAGGATCAGCACCCTGCCATCTGCATCGAACAGCATCAGCCGCCAGTCGATGGTCAGGGGCGGAAGCGGCCCGGTGTCGTCAGGGGCAGGCCGCGGAATGCGCTCCTCGATATTGGGGGGCTGGAAACGCGACCACTCGGTGCGCTGCCCGTCGCGGCGGCCGGCCCGCCAGCCGAAGACCTCCCGCAGGAGGTTGTCCCAGCGCTCCCGGTCGGATGTCATCCAGTTCCAGCTGCGATTGAGCCGATACCCTTCTGCAAGTTGCGAAATCACCGGCACCAGGCGGGCCTGCTCGGACTGATTCACATAGTCAACCAATCCCTTGTCGAAGCTCCAGCTATAGATGAGGTAGACGGCTGCCACGAGCACGAAATTGGCCCCGGCAATGGCAAGGAACAATTTGACCCGCAGCGTGTCCAAACCGCGGCGCAGGGGGCCGGGTCCGCCAGCAGGGCGGGCCGAAGATGAATTGTTCGTAAGACTGTTCACGTACAGGCAAGACTAAACGGAGAAGAAGCAAGCTTTGTGCACGGCGGCGTCCAAAATTCTTCCTCACTCACCCCCCATCCTTTCCAGTGTCCGGCGGGTTGGCAGCCCTGTCTGCCACGCGCACTGAACGGACATCCACCAATACGGAATACGTTATGAACGACTCGATCTCGGATTCTCCCCGCCGCCCGCGCAAGGGCCGCGGAAAGCTCGCCGTCATCGGCGCGGTGGCTGTCGCCCTCGCCGGCTTCGGTGCCTGGAAGCTGCTGGGGCCCAAGGAAGAAGAAGGCGGTTACCTCTTCGCCAAGGTGGAGATGGGCAGCATCGAGGACCTGGTTACTGCCACCGGCACGCTGGAGCCGCGTGACTACGTGGACGTGGGCGCGCAGGTGTCGGGGCAGATCGAGAAGATCTATGTGGAAGTGGGCGATGAGGTGAAGGTCGGACAGGTGCTGGCCGAAATCGATGCCGAGCAGGCTTCCGCGCGCGTTGAGGCGAACAAGGCGCAATTGAGATCCTCCGAGACCAGCCTGCTGACGCAGCGGAACAACCTGGAGAAGGCCAAGCGCGACTACCAGCGCCAGCTGAACCTCAAGAAGGAAGACGCGACCACCGAAGAGGCGGTGATCAACGCCAAGACCACGCTCGACAACGCGGAAAACCAGATCATCCAGTCCGAGGCGAGCATTGCGCAGCAGAAGGCGAACATGCGCATCGAGGAGCGCAATCTTCAGTACACCAAGATCACTGCGCCCATCGATGGCACGGTGATGAGCATCGCCGTGAAGGAAGGCCAGTCAGTGAACGCCTCGCAGAGCGTGCCGAACGTGATGCGGCTGGCCGATCTCAGGACGATGACCGTGCGTGCCGACGTCTCGGAAGCAGACGTGGCCAAGGTGTACAAGGGAATGTCGGTGTACTTCACCCCTCTCAGTGCGGGCCAGAGCCGCCGCTATTTCGGCGAGCTCAAGCGCATCGAGCCCACCCCGAAGACTCAGCAGGGCGTGATCCTTTATCCCGCGCTGTTTGATGTGGAGAACCCCATCGTCAATGGGAGACCGGAGCTGATGCCGAATGCGACAGCTCAGGTATTCTTCGTCGCCGCCGAGGCGCGCGACGTGCTCACTGTTCCCATGGCAGCCCTGCAGCAGGGCCAGCAGATTGCGCGCGAATTGGCGATGAAGGAGCGTGAGCAGGCCCAGGCTGGTGCTGCTGCGGCACCAGGAGGTCCCCCAGGTGCCGGCGGACCTCCGGGCATGGCCGGTTCTGCTCCGCCGGACGCCGCATCGGGCGCTCCCGGCGCGAGAGCGGGCGGTGAAGGCGGCGCAGGCCCAGGCGCAGATGCACCTGGCGGCAACCGGATGGCCGGCAATGGCGGCCCGCCGCGTGGCGGCAATCGCAATGGCGGGGGCGGCTTCGGCGGATTCAATGGCCAGTTAACGCCCGAGCAGATTGCGGAGTTCCAGGCCCGCCGCGGTGGCGGTGGCGGTGGCGGTGGATTCGGCGGTTTCCGTGGCATGGGCGGCGGAGCGGCTGCAGCCCCTGGCGTCGTCCAGCAGCGCCGCGGCACCGTAATGGTCAAGAAGGCCGATGGCGAGCTCGAGGCCCGCCAGGTCGTCGTCGGCGTGAACGACCGCGTTCGCGGCCAAGTGATCGAGGGGCTGGCCGAGGGCGAAGAGGTGGTCGTGGGCAAGCGCGAAACCGAACCACTGACCGGTCCGACCGCCACTGGCACCCAGAACAACCAGAACAACAACCAGTTCCGCGGCAACCAGGGTGGCTTCCAGGGTGGTGGCGGCGGCTTCCGGCCCTTCTGATGAGCCAGCAATTCACGCATGACCCCGCAGTTCCCATCATTGAACTGCGGGGTGTCACCAAGACCTACTTCAACGGCGACCTGGCGACCCAGGTGCTGCATGGCGTAGACCTGAAGATCTATCCGGGCGAGTTCGTGGCCATCATGGGCGCGTCCGGTTCCGGCAAGTCGACGATGATGAACATCCTCGGCTGCCTGGACCGGCCCACCACCGGCCAGTATCTCTTCAAGGGCCGCGACGTTTCGGACTTCGACCGCGACGAACTGTCGGACCTGCGGCGCGAGTCCTTCGGGTTCGTGTTCCAGAGCTACAACCTGATCTCGGCCAATACCGCGGCCGAGAACGTCGAGATCCCGGCCATGTATGCCGGCGTGCAGCTGCAGGACCGACATGTGCGCTCCAAGGAGCTGCTCACGCGGCTGGGCCTCTCCGACCGCGTTCATTTCCGTCCCAAGCAGCTGTCCGGCGGTCAGCAGCAGCGCGTCTCGATCTCGCGCGCCCTGATGAACGGCGGCGAGATCATCCTCGCCGACGAGCCCACGGGCGCCCTCGACAGCAAGAGCGGCGTCGAGGTGATGAAGCTGCTCGACGAGCTGTCGGCCCAGGGGCACACTGTCATCCTGATCACCCACGCACTGGAAGTCGCCGAGCACGCGCGCCGCGTGATCGAGATCCGCGACGGCAATATCGTGGCCGATCCGGGCCCCAGGCCGCCGGCGAATCCGCCCGCCGTGCACAGCTGGACGGCGCGCCGCGGTCGCATGAGCGCCTTTGCCGAGGGCTACGAGTCTGCCAAGGGTGCGGTGCGTGCGCTGCGCACCAACATGCTGCGCTCCTTCCTCACGCTGCTGGGCATCGTGATCGGCGTGGGATCGGTGATCACCATGCTGGCCATCGGCGACGGCGC
>JALYWF010000032.1 GCA_030852845.1 Pseudomonadota bacterium | reverse complement strand
GATTGGGAGCGACAGGCAGCTTGGTGACGTCGTCTTCGATGAAGGAGTGGATGACCTGTGTGACCAGCCCGCGCAGGCACTCGCGATCACAAGCCGACGGCGGGGCGGCCGCGAACGCCGTGGGCGCGAGCAGCAGCAGGCACAGGGCAAGGGTCTTCTTCACTTGGACATCCTCCTGGAAAACGAAAACGCAGCGAGACTACACCTGATGGCAGCGGGCATCACGGGCTGCGGCGTGGACCCTTGCGGGACGCACCGGGTTTGCGGCCCGCTGATGCAGGACGGCCTCCCGCCGGACGGGGCCTGCCTTTGGGCGCGGAACTGGGCCTGCCTTCGCGTCGGGGATTTCCTTCGGGCCTGGGCTTGCGCCACGCCGGACGGGCAGGCGTGACAGGGCGTTCGCTGACAAATCGGGGATCAGCCACGCCGGCACGCGTGGTGCCTGCCGGTCGCAGGCGCCCTGCCCGCGCAGTCAGCGCGTCGATCACCGCATGCAGTTCTGGTGGCAGTGGCGCACTCACGCTCAGGGTCACTTGCCGTTCCGGCTCCTCGAAGCTGACGCTGTGGGCATGCAGGAACAGTCGGTGCAGGCCGAACGGGCGCAGCTGCCGGTTGAACTCGATGTCACCGTATTTTTCATCGCCCGCCACGGGGTGACCGGCATAGGCCGCGTGCACGCGGATCTGGTGTGTGCGGCCGGTGAGCAGCTTCACCTCGAGCAGCGTGGCAAGGTTGCCGAAGAACTGCACCACGGAGAACTCACTCGACGCCTGCTTGCCGCCGGGGGCCACCTTCACAGTGCGCTCACCACCCACGCGGGTGTGCGTGGCCAGCGGGGCATCGATGCGCTTCTTGCCCAGTTCCCACTTGCCGCGCACCAGCACCAGGTAGCGCTTGTCGAAGCCGCCCTCTTTTCCGGCCGTGTCTTCACGCAGCAGGGCGTGCAGGCCGCGCAGGGTGGCGCGCTTGCGGGCCACCAGCAGGCAACCGCTGGTGTCGCGGTCGAGCCGATGCACGAGTTCCAGTGTCTCTTCCGGCCGCGCGGCGCGCAGCGCCTCGATGACACCGGCGCTCACCCCGCTGCCGCCATGCACGGCAATGCCGGCTGGCTTGTTCACCACCAGCAGGCGCTCGTCCTCGTGGATGATGGCGGCCTGTACCTGCTGTACCAGCCGTGGTGATGCACGCGAGCTGACGGCATCGTCCGGCGGCGGCGGTGCTTCGACCGCCACGGGCGGCAGGCGCAGCACATCCCCCTCGGCCACCCGCGCCTCGCCGCTGACCCGCTTGCCATTCAGGCGCACTTCGCCCTTGCGCAGCAGGCGGAAAATGCGTGTGTGGGGCATGCCCGGCAGCAGGCGCGAGAGCACTTTGTCCACCCGGCTGCCGGCGTCTTCGGCGGTCACGGTCTCGTGGCGCACCGCGGTACGGGCACCTGGCGTTGACTCGTCATTACGACCAGTTTCCTGTGATTTTTCGCTCACTTTCTCAGCACCGGAAGGCTAACGCCTTGTTTTACAAGCAACTTGCAGTATACTTATTTCACGTGCCCCAACCGCGACGGATCAAGGCGTTCACGCCCCACACCCGCACGAGCGGCACGGAACAATTGCGGCGCGTGGCGTCGCATTATCGTGGCAGACCGAAAGGGCTTCTCCGGTTCCCCGCCTACGGGTGAGCCAGGTCCTTGAAGGTCGGCAGCAGTACCTAAGGATTGCGCACGCTTTCGTAGTCAGAGACGAAGGCGGCATTGTTGAAGAAAGTGCACGCATCTATCCAGCTTCTGGTGGCCAGCCTGCTGGCGCGCCTGGGCGCAATCCTCTGCCTTCCACGGCTCGATCACGCGCCCGCCTTCGTGCGCGCGCCCTCGCGGCCTGCCATCCCTACGCTTTTGAGTGGAATTCATGAAACGAATGCTCGTCAACGCCACGCAGCAGGAAGAGCTGCGCGTGGCCCTCGTCGATGGCCAGAAACTCTACGACCTCTCCATCGACATCCCGTCCCGGGAACAGAAAAAAGCCAATATCTATAAAGCGCGCATCGCGCGCATCGAGCCCTCGCTCGAAGCGGCCTTCGTGGACTATGGCTCCGAGCGCCATGGCTTCCTGCCACTGAAGGAAATCGCGAAGGAATATTTCCGTGACGGCCAGCCGCAGGGCAACCGCGGCATGCGCGAGATCCTCTCCGAGGGACAGGAAATCGTCGTGCAGGTCGAGAAGGAGGAGCGCGGCAACAAGGGCGCGGCGCTGACCACCTTCATCAGCCTGGCCGGCCGCTTCCTGGTGCTGATGCCGAACAATCCCCGCGCCGGCGGCGTGTCGCGCCGCATCGAGGGCGAGGACCGCGACCAGCTGCGCGATGCCATGGACCAGCTGCAGATCCCCGAGGGCATGGGCGCCATCATCCGCACCGCCGGCGTGGGCCGCTCGGTGGAAGAGCTGCAGTGGGACCTGGACAACCTGAAGACCCAGTGGGATGCGATCGCCGAGGGCATCAAGACCCGCTCTGCCCCCTTCCTGGTGTACCAGGAGAGCGATGCGGTGACCCGCATGCTGCGCGACTATCTCTCCGAGGACATCGGCGAGATCCAGGTCGATGACCCGGCCGCCTACCAGAAGGCGCAGGAATACATGCAGCGCTTCATGCCCGCCGAGGCACAGCGCCGCCTGAAGTTCTACCAGGAAGACGTGCCGCTGTTCACGCGCTTCCAGATCGAGAACCAGATCGAGAGCGCCTACGCGCACAAGGTGCAGCTGCCCTCCGGCGGCAGCATTGTGATCGACTACACCGAGGCGCTGGTGTCCATCGACATCAACTCCGCGCGCGCCACGCGTGGCTCGGACATCGAGGCCACGGCGCTGAACACCAACCTCGAGGCGGCCGACGAGATCGCCCGCCAGCTGCGCATCCGCGACGCCGGTGGCCTGATCGTCATCGACTTCATCGACATGGAGTCCTCGAAGAACCAGCGCGACGTGGAAGAACGCCTGCGCGATGCGGTGAAGCAGGACCGTGCCCGCATCCAGATCGGGCGCCTGTCGCGCTTCGGCCTGCTGGAGATGTCGCGGCAGCGGCTGCGTCCCTCGCTGGGGGACTCCAGCCACCTCGCCTGCCCGCGGTGCGCAGGACTGGGCACCATCCGCAGCGTGGAGTCGATGGCACTGGCCATCCTTCGTCTGGCGGGCGAGGACGCACGCAAGGATCGCACCGGGCGCCTGATCATCCAGGTGCCGGTGAGCGTGGCCACCTACCTGATGAACGAGAAGCGCAATGCGCTGCGTGACATCGAGGAGAAGTGCAGCGTCGATGTGATCCTGGTGCCGAACCCGAACATCGAGACGCCGGAGTTCTCCATCCGCCGCGTGCGCGCGGACGAGCTGGGGCTGGCGGAGAATTCGCAGACTTCGTACAAGATCCCGGCACCGGCCGAAGCACCGGATGTCACCGCGCTGCAGGCCAAGCGGGCCGCACAGCCGGTGGCCGCGGTCACCACCATCATCCCGACCGCGCCGGCGCCCGCAGCTCCGGAACCGCCTCCGCCCCCGCCTCCCGCGCCGCCACCGCGCAAGGGCCTGTTCGGCGTGATCCGCACCATGTTGTTCGGGGACCAGGCCCCCGCCAACGATGAGCGCGAGGAGCGCAAGGCCGACCCCCGTGAGCGCAAGGGACGCGAGGAGCCTCGCGGCGGACGCGACCGCGATCGTGATCGCAGCCGTCGCGGCGGCCGGGATCGTGATCGTGGTGACCGGAATGATCGTGGCGAGCGCAAGGACAAGGAGCGTGGTGACGCCGCGCGCCAGCAGCCGCGCGACAAGCAGCGCGAGCAGGGTCGCGATGAGCAGCGCCGCGCCCAGGGCGGACAGCAGCCGCGTGGTGAACAGCAGCCCCGCGGCGAGCAGCGGCCGAAGCGCGAGCAGCAGGCTCCGCCGGCGCCGCGTCCTCCGCAGGACCAGGCCGCAGCAGTCACGGCAGATGAAGGTGGCAACACCGGCGCGGCAACGACGCCGGTGGGTGCCGAGGCGGGTTCGGCCGCTGCAATGGGCGAGAAGCGCTCGCGCCGTGGCGGTCGACGTCGTCGTGGCGGTCGTGGCCGTGGTGGCGACGGCACCGGCATGGCTGGCGCTGGTGGCACGAATGGCCAGGGCGCAGCGTGGGACGAAGGCAGCGGCGGCGGGGATGACTCCGGCGGCGATGCACCGCGCGGCGATCAGCCGCGGTCCGAGCCGCGACAGGAATTCCAGCCGCGTCCGGAAAGCGCGCCGCGCACAGAAGGTGCTCCGCCCCCTGTGGCCGCACCCCCGCCTCCTCCGCCGCCGGAACGCCCGACGGTGGTGTGGTCCTCCGCACCTGCCGGTTCAGCGGGCAGCGCGGACAAAAGCCAGCGCGAGGAATAACGCATGCTCCCCGAACTCGGGGGGCCGCAGAGCGCCCGCAGGAGGCCGCCGGGCCTTCTCGGGCGCATCATCGCCGCGGTCGTCACCCTGGCCGCGATGGTGGTGGGGCTCATGTTCTCGCTGGTGGTGTTTGCGATCGCGCTGGCCTTCGGAATCGTCATCTTCGGCTGGCTCTGGTGGAAGGTGCGCCGCGCATTGCGGCAGGCACGGCAGGATCCACGCTTCCAGGCTTACCAGTCTCCACCCGGCGCAGCCTCCGCTGCTCCCAAAGGGGACGTGATCGAAGGCGAAGTGATTCGCGGAGAGTGGCAGGACGGCGGCGACAAGCGGCGCTGAGCGTCGACTGCAATCAGCGGCGCTGCCGCCCTGCCTCCACGCTGCGCAACAGCGTGCGCACGCCCATCTCGGCCAGATCGAGCACCCTTTCAAATCCACTTCCATCCCCGTAGTAGGGATCGGGCACGGCAATGCAGCCGGCCTCGGTGCATCCGGAAAGGAACAGCTGCGCCCGTTGCGCTGTCCCGCCTGGCGCGATGGCCTTCAGGTCGCGCAGGTTGTCTTCATCCATGGCCAGCAGCAGGTCGAAGCGCTGGAAATCAGCCGGCTCGACCTGTCGTGCACGCAGTGCGGAGATGTCGTAGCCGCGATCCAGTGCAGCGCGCTGGCTGCGAGGGTCCGGCGGATCACCGATGTGGTAGCCGGCGGTTCCGGCCGAATCGAACTGCAGCGCAAGATGCGGCGCTTCGCGCACGGCCAGGTGCCGCGCCACGCCTTCAACGGTGGGGGAGCGGCAGATGTTCCCCAGGCAGACGAACAAGATCCTCACGACTGCTGCGGCGCCCTCACGCTGCCATCCAGCGTTGTCAGCACGCCGTAGAGATCAGGCCTGCGGTCGCGGAACACGAACCAGCTGTCGCGCAGCTCGGCCAGCTCCGCGAGGTCGAACTGCGCCAGCAGCACCGACTCGCTGTGGTCATCTGCCTCGGCCACCTTCGCGCCGTGGGAATCGGCGATGAAGGAGGAGCCGTAAAAGCGGATGTGCAGGTCATCGGGGGCTTGCAGCGAACGCTCCACGCCGATGCGGTTGGAGGCCACCAGCGGCATCAGGTTCGCCGCCGCATGTCCCTGCTGGGTGCGCTGCCAGTGGTCGCGTGAATTCACCGGCGGCGCCGGCGGTGGCTCAGTGCCGATGGCAGTGGGATACAGCAGCACCTCGGCGCCCATCAGCGCCATCGCACGCGCGGTTTCCGGGAACCACTGGTCCCAGCAGATGCCCACGCCGATGCGGCCGACGCGCGTGTTCCACACGCGAAAGCCGGTGTCGCCCGGGGCGAAGTAGTTCTTTTCCTGGTAACCCGGACCGTTGGGGATGTGCGCCTTGCGATAAGTGCCCAGCACCTCCCCATCGGCATCGATGATGGCCACCGAGTTGAAATGGCTCTGCCCGGCGCGCTCGAAAAAACTCACCGGCAGCACCACTGCCAGCTCGCGTGCCACCTGGCGCATGCGGCGGATGGCCGGATTCTCCGCCACGGTGGTGGCCAGGCGCAGGTGCCTTGAATCCTGCTCGATGCAGAAGTACGGCGTCTCGAACAGCTCCTGCAGCAGGATGAGCTCGGCGCCATCACCGGCGGCACGACGCACCAGCTGCTCGGCGCGGTCGATGTTGGCGGCACGATCCCAGGAGCAGGTGAATTGCGTGGCGGCCACGGTAATCACCCGGGGCGCCCGCTCAAGATGCCGGGGCGTGATCGGCTGTCGGCTGGACATGCCTTCACGGTATCATGCCGCCCTGTGAGCAAAGCACTGGCCGAACACTGGCGGCGCTACCGCGCCCTGCCGACCCTGCCACGCGAACTGGTCACCCTGGGCCTGATGCTGCTGCTGGCGCTCTCGCTGCTGCCCGTGGCCATCTTCATGGCCGGCCAGATCTTCCTCGGCGACTACACCCGCGACCCCTCCGGCACCCCGGTGGGTGGTTTTGGCGCGTTCTGGACCGACTATGTGGGGGGCATCTTCAGCGGTTCGTTCGGTCACTGGGTGGTGTTCCTGGGGCCCTGGGTGCTGCTGCTGGCCTGGCGGCTGATCGCGGCGCTGGTGCGCAAGCCCGCCGCCCCTGGGCGCCAAAGTTGACATAAATCAGGCACTTGCTTGACGTAGTGCACAAAACGGCCAATCATCGTCAAATGGATTCCAACTCTCCCGACGACCTGGAAGACACCGCGCGGATCGACCGGCGCAACACCGTGCTGGCGCAGATCGAGGCGGCCCTGCTGGCCGACAAGCTCGCGATCGCGAGGGAAAAGAGCTCCGATCCCTACAACAGCGGCGTCTATCCCGGCATGACCGGCGGCGACGCCTGGCGCACCCGGCGCCGCACCCGCTGAAGGCCCCTGGGGCCCTGCTGAACCTGCCTCAGGCGGGCCAGTAATTCCAGGCCACCAGCGACACGGCGGCGGCCAGCGCCAGCGCGGCAGGCAGCCGCCAGCTCTTGTTCTTCACCTGCCCGAGGAACGCCCCCGCGGAAGTAGCCACGAGGAGTACTGCCCAGGCAATGGCCTGCAGCAGAGGTCGGAATTCGCCTGACAGACGTTCGTGGAACTCCGGCAGCAGCAGGAACACCAACAATGTCATGATCAAGCCAGCCAACAGCGCGACGGAAGACCCCATCACGATTCCGATCAGCGCTGCGAGCGGTTGCACTACCCGGTACCTCCAACCAGACTTGGGAACATGACTGTAACTGAACTTGCGAGGCGCTCGCGCCGCCCACTGGGCACTCTGGGCCTGTCGGCCCTGCTGGTGCTTTCCCTCATCGGTGCCGGCTCCACCGGCGCACCGGCCGGCCAGGCGCAGAGCCTGCTGCCGGAGAACGCCCTGGCGCCCAGCGAGCGGCACGCGCGCACGGCCAAGCGCATCGGCACGATGCTGCAGAGCACCCACTACCGTCGCGTGAGCATCGACGATGGCATGTCCGGGGAGATCTACCAGCGCTACCTCGACTCACTCGACGGGCAGCGCAGCTACTTCCTGGCCAGCGACATCGCCGAGTTCGACCGCTGGAAGCTGCAGTTCGACAACATGATCCAGAGCGGCAACGTGGAGCCGGCCTTCGTGATGTATGCGCGCCTGCAGCAGCGCAACCGCGAGCGCATCGAGCACGCGCTGACGCTGCTCGATACCGAGCCTGACTTCAGCCGCGCCGAGACCTTCGAGTTCGAGCGCAAGAAGGCCCCCTGGCCCGCCACGAAGGCAGAGCTGGATGAACTCTGGCGCAAGCGCGTGAAGAACGACGCGCTGACCCTGGCGCTCACGGGAAAGCCCTGGGCCGAGAACGCCGAGACGCTGCGCAAGCGCTACGAGCGCGTGCTCAAGCGCGCCGAGCAGGTGACCGCCGACGAGGTGTTCGAGAACCTGATGAACGCCTACGCGCGCACCTTCGATCCGCACTCCAGTTATTTCTCGGCGCGCAATTCGGAGGAATACCGCATCGAGATGAGCCTGTCGTACGAGGGCATCGGCGCCACGCTGCAGTCCGAGGACGACTACGCCTCCATCGTCAACCTGCTCCCCGGCGGCCCCGCGGCCACGGCCGGCACGCTGGGCATCAAGGACCGCATCACCGCCATCGCGCAGGGACCAGAGCCCTTCCAGGATGTGATCGGCTGGCGCCTCGATGACGTGGTCGACCTCATCCGCGGCAAGGGCGGCACGGTGGTTCGCCTGCAGGTGCTGCCGGCGGGTGCGGCCCCCGGCTCCACCGAGAAGGTGGTCGAAATCACGCGTGGCAAGGTCACGCTGGAGAGCAAGGCTTCGAAGAAGGAGCGCCTGCAGGTCACGCGCAACGGCAAGCCGGTGCATATCGGCGTGATCAACGTGCCCACCTTCTACCGCGACGTGGATGCCGAGGCGCGCAACGACCGCGACTTCCGCAGCACCACGCGCGATGTGGCGCGGCTGCTGGGCGAACTGCAGGCCGAAGGCCCCCTCGATGGCCTGGTGCTCGATCTGCGTGGCGACGGCGGCGGCTTCCTGCCCGAGGCCACCGCGCTCACTGGCCTGTTCATCGATCGCGGCCCGGTAGTGCAGCTGAAGACTTCCGACGGCCGCGTCGAGGTGCTCGATGATCCCTCCCCCGACGCACTCTACGGCGGCCCGCTGGTGGTGCTCATCGACCGCTACAGCGCCTCGGCCTCCGAGATCTTCGCTGGCGCCATCCAGGACTACGGCCGCGGCTATGTAATTGGTCAGCGCAGCTTCGGCAAGGGCACGGTGCAGAACCTGGTGCCGCTCGACCGCTGGACGCAGACACCCGTGGAAGGCCAGCTCACGGTCACCATCGGCAAGTTCTACCGCGTCACCGGCGAGAGCACCCAGCACCGCGGTGTGGAGCCGGACATCGTGCTGCCGTCGGCCATCAACATGGAAGAAGTCGGCGAGAGCGCGCTGGATGCCGCCCTGCCCTGGGACCGCATCGTGGCCGCCAGCTTCCGCCGCACCTCATTGCCGACGCCGCAACCGAGCGCGGCAGCGCTGGAAGAAGCCGAGGCGGCCCGCGCGGCCAATGATCCGGACTACCGCTGGCTGGTGGAATCCATCGCCGCCAACGACCGGCTGCGCGACCAGAAGGTGCTGTCCCTGAACCTCACGGAACGCAAGGCCGAGCGCGAACAGCTGGATGCCGATCGCCTCCGGCGCGAGAACGAACGCCGCGCGAAGCTGGGCAAGAAGCCCTTCCCCAATCTCGAGGAAATGGAAAAGAGCGATGAGGTCAGCGGCGACAAGGCGCCGGACATCCTGCTCAACCGCACCGCCGAGATCATGGGCGACATCGTGGCCGGTCTGCCGCGCAGCAACCGCACGGCTGCGCGCGCCCCGGCAGACTCCGGGAAGCCGGCGGCGAAGCCCTGAGGCCCGCCGGCGCGGCGGGTCACTCCGCCGTGCGGTAGAACAGTTCGGACAGGCCCCAGAGGTCGTGTCCGAACAGGTCCCAGGTCATCTGCTCACCACGGCTGAGCGCTGAGCGCAGGGCACTGCGCACGGATTCTTCTGCCGGCAGGGTCTCTGCCGGCAACCGGTACTGCACCTGCGAGGCCAGGTAGTCGGCGAGGCGCCTGGCGTCGGTAGCCAGCGCCTGGGCGTTCTGGGTCATGTTGGCGCGGGCCCGCGCAATCTCCTGCATGGCGGCCATGGCCGCCTCCGGGCCGCCATCCATGCGCGCCTCGGAGCGCGACATGGCATCGATCATGCGCGCCATCAGCGACACGGGCGCCAGCTTCAGCGCCAGCGCCTGGGCGGCAGCGATCACGGTGAGGTTCAGCATGCGGCGCGCATCCAGCGACAGGCCGGGATAGCGTGCGCCACCGGCCTCCTCGATCTTCACCAGCTCCGCGCGGGCCTCGGCCAGCTCGGCCTCCGCGGCCACAACCTGCGATTCCACGGCCACGCGCTTGCGCAGCAGCTCACGCCGGCGGAAGTATTGCCACCAGCGCTGCGAGGCGGCCAGGGCCGACTGCACATTCGTGAGGCGGGAGCGCACATCCGCAGCGGCATGCTCGGCCCGTGCGGCGCCCGCCCGCGCCACCTGCTGGCGCTCGAAGAGCTGGCGGTTCAGATCGGCCAGGAACTGCTTGCGCTCGCGCTCCTCGCGCGCCTTGGCCAACTCCTGCACCAGCGTGGAGATCTGGGTGTGGCCCGTCTCCCACAGGTCGCGCAGCTGGTAATGCACCAGGCAATGCAGTCCGCTCACCGGCTGGCCGAGGAAGGCTTCCAGGCGCTGCAGCTGCTCGCGCACCCGCTGCGTGGCCGCCTCCTGCAGCTTCACGCGGTCCTTCATGCGATGGACTTCGTCCTGCGCGTCCGCCAGCGTCTTCTTCAGCTCCGCGCGGTTGCGGAACAGCTGGATGATGCGCGAATCCTCTGGTGCCTCCGGGTGCTGGAGTTTCACCCGGGTGCGCAGGAGCTTTCCGAACCAGCTTGAGTAGTCGGCGGTAAACAAGCGAGAGACTTTCCCTTCAGGCCAGCCTGTGCCCCAGCTCGAGGCAGTATTCCAGCCACTTGTTTAACATGTTGTTATGAACCCAGCGCTGCTCCAGTTCACGCTCTGCCTGCCTGGGATCGCTCGAACAGGGCTCCGGCTGCCCCGCCGGCCAGTGCTGGGCCTGGGCCATGCGGGCGTCGGTATAGATGCGGATGCGCACGTCCGGGTAGGTCACCAGGGCGTCCATGCCGGGCGCCGCGGCAGCCGGGTCATGGAACAGGTGGGTCAGGCCGATGGTGGTCGTGTAGGGACACTGCTCCAGCACGGTGAGCTTCAGGTCACAGCTGCCGGGCACGCGCGAGACCATCTCGCCCCGCAGCAACGCCGGGTCGCCGGTGAGCTGCGTGAGGCGCAGATAGTTGCTCTCGTACAGGGACATCAGCGCGGCGAAGCCGCGTGGCCGCGCCCGCCAGCTGACCGGCAGCAGCGTCTCGTTGCGCACCAGCGCGCTCATGCCACCGGCTGCGGCGCCTGCGCCGCCTCGACAAACAGCCGCCCGCGATAAAACAGCAGCTCACGGATGGAATCGTGGATGTCGGCCAGCGCCAGGTGCGCGGCCTGCTTCTCGAAGCCGGCGGCCAGCTGGGGCGCCCAGCGGCGCGCGAGCTCCTTCACGGTGCTCACGTCGAGGTTGCGGTAGTGGAAGTAACGCTCCAGCTGCGGCATCAGCCGGGCGAGGAAACGCCGGTCCTGGCAGATGCTGTTGCCGCACATCGGCGAAGTGCCGCCGGGCACCCACTCCCGGAGGAACTCCAGCGTCTGGCGCTCGGCTGCCGCGAGGTCGATGCGGCTCTCGCGCACGCGCGCTACAAGGCCGCTGGCGCCATGCTGGCGCGTGTTCCATTCATCCATGCCGGCGAGGATTTCATCGCTGGTGTGGATGGCCAGCACCGGGCCCTCGGCCAGCACATTCAGCTGCGCATCGGTGACCACCGTGGCGATCTCGATGATCGTGTCGGACTCGGGCTTCAGGCCCGTCATTTCCAGATCGATCCAGATCAGGTTGTCGCGATGCTGCACGGATGCCTCGTGTGGAAGGTGCTTGTGGCATTCTAGGGTTCGTGATCGCCGAAGTCATCGCCACGTACGGAAGGCATCTGCTGCTGCAGGATGACGCCGGCTTGCGTCACCGGGCGCGGCCCCTGGGGCGGAAGCTCGAAATCGTGTGCGGTGATCAGGTAGAATGTGCATTCCAGGGCGCGGAATTGCTGGCCTCGCGCGTCCTGCCACGCAAGAGTTTTCTCCGCCGCACCAACCTGCGCGGACGCAGCGAACCACTGGTTGCCAATCTCACGCAGCTCGCCATCGTGCTGGCGCCAGTGCCTGCACCTGACCTGTTCGTCCTCGATCGCTACCTGTGCACCGCTGCAAGCGCCGGGCTTGCCGCACTCATCGTGCTCAACAAGCACGACCTGGCGGGCGCGGCAGCGTTGCGCGAGGCCCTGGCCGCGCACATGGCCCTGGGCTATCCGCTGCTTGAAGCTGCCGCAGTGGACGAGCACGGCATAGCGCCACTGCGCGCCGCCCTGCAGAACCACACGACCATCCTCGCCGGACAGTCCGGCGTGGGCAAATCCTCGCTCACAAAGCTGCTCACCAGCGAGGCGGTGGACATCGACGTCGGCACGCTGGTGCGCGATGAAGAAGGCCGCCACACCACCACGGCCTCACGTCTCTACGAGTGCCAGGGCGGCGGTCGCATCATCGATTCCCCGGGCGTGCGCGACTTCGCGCCCGCCATCGATGACCTGGAGCCGGCCACCCTGGGCTTCCACGAAGTGGCGCAGCTTGCGCCGCGTTGCCGCTTTCTCGACTGCCAGCACATGCACGAGCCCGGCTGCGCGGTGCGCACCGCGGTGGAAGACGGCAGCATGGATGCGCGGCGCTACGAGAGTTATCGGCGCATGCGGCGGCTCTTCGCGCAGTTGTGGGATCAGCGCACCGAGCGTGAGCGAGCGGCGCGGCCGCGCTGAACCGGCCCTCAGCGCGACGGTAGCCCGGGCCTACGACACGCTGTGCCGTCCGGCCAGTGCCGCGGCCAGCGTGCCGCCGTCCACGTATTCCAGCTCACCGCCGAAGGGCACGCCCTGGGCAATACGCGTGGCGGAAAGGCCTCGAACGCGCGCCATCTCCGAGATGTAGTGCGCAGTGGCTTCGCCCTCCACCGTGGAGTTCGTCGCCAGGATCACTTCGCGCACCGCGCCACCGGACAGCTGCAGGTCAAGTTCATGCAGGCCCAGCTCGGCCGGGCCGATGCCATCCAGTGGCGACAGGTGCCCCATCAGCACGAAGTAGCGGCCGCGATAGGCGCCGGAGTTCTCCACCGCGATCACGTCGGCAGGCGACTCCACCACGCACAACTGGGCATCATCGCGCGACGGTGAGGCACACAGCGGGCACAGCTCGTCTTCGGCCAGCATGCGGCAGCGCTTGCAGCGGCCGATGTGGTCAAGCGCATGCTGCAGCGAGTTCGACAGCTCGCGCGCCGCCCCCCTCCCGTCCTGCATCAGGCGGAAGGCCAGCCGCTGCGCGCTTTTCGGACCGATGCCGGGCAATGCGTGCAGCGCATCGATGAGCCGCGACAGCGCTTCCGGGTGTTTCATCGCCGCGCGGTCTTCAGAATGGCAGCTTCATGCCCGGCGGCAGCGACAGGCCCGCCATCGCGCCGGCCATCTTCTCGTTCACCGCCACGCCCACCTTGTGCGTGGCATCGTTGATGGCCGCGGCGATGAGATCCTCGAGCATCTCCTTGTCTTCGGTCAGCAGCGCCCTGTCGATCTCGACCCGCGCGGCCTCGTGCTTGCCATTGAGCGTCACCTTCACCATGCCGCCGCCGGCCTCGCCGGTGGCAGTGATCTGGGTGACCTGCTCCTGGGCCTTCTTCAGGTTTTCCTGCACGGCCTGCGCCTGCTTCAGGATGTTGCCGATGTTGCCGCGCATTTCAGTTCTCCTCGGTGGAATACGGACGCACGGAATCCGGGAAGATCGTGGCGCCCAGGTGTCTTTGCATGGCCTGGATGTTCGGATCGGAGGCCAGCGCCGCGCGCGCCTGCGCGAGGCGTTCCTCGTCCTGTCGCTGCAGTTGGCGCGCGGGCGTGACCGGCGGTTCGGCCGCTGCGGTCTCGAACACCACCTGCACCTTCTCGCCCAGGTAACGCGACAGTGCATCCATGAGCTTGGCTTCGCTGCCTGCCGTGCGCGTGGCGCGCGCATCCACCAGCAGCTTCACCTTGTTGCCCTGCCGGCCGCCCAGTGCGCAGTTGGCCGCGAGCTGGCGGGCAGCACCGCTCAGGCCCAGGGCATCGATGAGGGCCGACCAGTTCGCCGGGATGAAATCCAGCGTGGGCGACGCTGCAGCCCGGGGTGCCACCGCAACTGCGGCTGTACCCGCGTCCGCCGCCGCGACGCCACGCGATGCGGGTCGCGCGCTGGCACCGCCACTGGCACCGCCGCTGGCAACACCACTGCCCTCGCCCGAAGACTCGCTGCCCGGCCTGAAGGCCAGCATCCTGAGCAGTGCCAGCGCAAACCCGCTGCGCTGGTCACCGGCCAGCGGCAGGTCACGCCGCGCCAGCACGCCCACCTGCCAGTAGAGTTGCAGGTCCTCGGGCGAAATCGCCGCGGCAAGTTCGGCCATGGTCTCCGCCGGAACGTCGTCATCCTCGTCGTAGGGCCGGCCCGCAGCCTGGTACAACGCCACGCGCGCCAGCAGGCTCACCAGCGCATCGAGCATCTGCACATAGTCCGGCGAGAACTGCTCCAGTTGCCGCGCATAGTCGAGCACCTGCGCCACATCCTGCGTGCCCAGCAGCCGCACCAGCTGCAGCACCTGCGAGCGATCCACCGTGCCCAGCATGGTGCGCGCCTCCGCCTCGCGCACCTCGCGTGCGCCGCCAAAGGCCAGCAGCTGGTCGAGCAGCGACAGCGCATCGCGCAGCGAGCCATCCGCGGCGGTGGCGATCAACCGCAATGCCGCCGGCTCAAAGGCCACGCCCTCCTGTTCGAGGATGTAGGCGAGGCGCGCCTGGATCAGGCTCACTGGCAGCCGTTTGAGATTGAACTGCAGGCAGCGTGACAGCACGGTCACCGGCAGGCGCTGCGGATCGGTGGTGGCCAGCAGGAACTTCACATGCGGCGGCGGTTCCTCCAGCGTCTTCAGCAGCGCGTTGAAGGAATGCGTGGAGAGCATGTGCACCTCGTCGATCAGGTAGATCTTGAAGCGCCCGCGCGCCGGCAGGTACTGCACGTTCTCGAGCAGGTCGCGCGTGTCCTCGACCTTGGTGCGCGAGGCGGCGTCCACTTCCAGCAGGTCCGGGAAGCGGCCGGTGTCGATATCGGTACAGGTGGAGCACACGCCGCAGGGCGTGGCGGAGATCCCCTGCTCGCAGTTCAGGCACTTGGCGAAGATGCGCGCCACAGTGGTCTTGCCCACGCCGCGCGTGCCGGTGAACAGGAAGGCATGGTGCACACGGCCGGCGTCCAGCGCGTTGGTGAGCGCCTTGAGCACATGCTCCTGCCCCGACATCTCGGCGAAGGTCCTGGGGCGCCACTTGCGGGCCAGTGCGGTGTAGCTCATATGGTGCCGACTCGAAGGGAGGAGGCGACCCGCATCAGCCGGGACTTCGGCACCCGGCCCATCCGTTACCGTTGCTCCCTTCCGGGCCTGGCGGAATTCACGGCGGACCGTCGCGAAGGAGCCAATGCGGGCCACCATTGAAACCCGATCTGGCGGAGAGAGTGGGATTCGAACCCACGAATACCCGTGAAGGTATTACTGGAATTCCAGTCCAGCGCCTTCGACCACTCGGCCATCTCTCCGTTCAAACACTTACGCTAGCTTTCTCGATGGAGTCGAGACCCGCCCGACCCCTTTTGAAAGCCGGGAGGATTCTACCTGAATGGCAGCCCTCAACGGGGCCGCGACGGGGGTCGGCGGCGACGCCGCGGCTCCTCTTCCTGCCCTTCTTCGCCAGCCTGCTGCGGTGTGCGGCTGAGCCGCTCGATGTCGGTCAGGTCGTACTCTGGCGTCGCGGGCAGCGGCGGCGCCGTGATGGCCGGCGGCGCCTCGAGGCAGGGTCCATCCGGATCGACCGGCAGCTCCGGCTGGGTGACTTCGGGAACAGCCAGCGCCTCGGTGGTGTCTGGTCCATCGAGCCCGGCGGGCATCTTCAGCGGCGGCAGGTTGCCCGCGGTCTGGTGCGGCTGGGTCTTGTGGCAAGCGCCACCGACCACAGTACTGCAGCCGCTAGCCAGCAGCAGCGCGACCATGGCGGGGGGCAACCACAGCGAGGAACGAATTCGCATCAGGCCGCCGCCGCCAGCGACACGCCGGCCTGCATCAATGCTGCTTCAACTGTGGCGAAGTGCCGCTGCGACAGCGGTGTCAGTGGCAGGCGCAGTCGTCCACGGATGTTTCCCATGCGCTCCAGGGCCCACTTGACCGGAATCGGGTTGGATTCGACGAACAGTTTCTCGTGCAGCCCCGACAGCTGTGTGTCGAGCGCGGTTGCCTGCGCAGCGTCGCCCGCGCGCGCCGCGGCGATCATGCGGCTCATCAGTGCGGGTGCGACATTGCCCGTCACCGAGATGACGCCGCAGGCACCATGGCCGATGGCGTCGCGCGCGGTGGCGTCGTCGCCCGAAAGAATTGCAAAGCCGGCCGGGCACTGCGCCACCAGCGCGTCGATGCGCGCCATCTCAGGCACCGCTTCCTTGATGGCGCGGACCTGTGCCAGGCGCGCCAGGCGCGCGACGGTTTCCGGCAGCATGTCCACCGCGGTGCGGCTGGGCACGTTGTAGAGGATCACTGGCACGGTGGCGGCCTCCGCGGCTGCTTCGAAATGCCGGAACAGGCCTTCCTGCGTGGGCTTGTTGTATGCCGGGGTTGCCAGCAGCAGGCCATCGACACCTTCGGCCGACCAGCTGCGCACCCGCGCCACGGTGGCGGTGGTGCTGCTGCTGCCACAGCCCACGGTGACCTGCATGCGGCCACCGACCTGCGCGCGGGCACGACGCACGAGTTCGAGCAGCTCCGCTTCGGTGACGGTGGGAGATTCACCCGTGGAGCCGCCAACCACCACGCCGTCGGTGCCGCTGGCCACATGCCAGTCGAGCAGGCGGGCCCAGGCGGAAAAATCCACCTCACCGTCATCGCGGAACGGTGTGACCAGGGCAACGTGCGCGCCGGCGAAGGCTGGCGAAGTCATGCTGGAAGGCAAGGCGGTTCCCGGAATGCAAAATCAGGCTGTTGGGCGCGCGATGTTACGGGCCGCGTGCTATCCCCGGCAAGCGCGGCTAAACTGGGGGTCGTTCCATCCTGACTTCCCCGTAATGAAGCAGTTCCTGGCCGTTTCGGCCATAGGCAAAGACCGGCCCGGCCTCGCGCACGACCTGGTCCGCACCATTTCCGACTGCGGGGCCAGCATCAACGACAGCCGCATGCTGCCCCTTGGCGGGGAATTCGCGATGCAGCTGCTGGTGTCAGGCAATTGGCACGGCATTGCCCGGGTGGAATCGGAGCTCGCCCGCCTGGCCGAGGCCGCGGGGCTGTCATTGAACCTGCGCCGCACCGAACCCCGGCCGCTGCGCGAGGACCACATCCCCTACTCCATCGACGTCATCGGTCCGGACCAGCCGGGCATCGTCTCCGGCCTGGCCGGTTTCCTCACCGCGCGCGGCATCGAGATCGCAGAAGTGCTCTCGCGCGCCTACGCCGCGGCGCAGACCGGCGCGGCGATGTTCGCGGTGCAGATGATGATCAACGTGCCCTCGCGCCTGGCCATTGGCCACCTGCGCGAGGATTTCATGGAGTACTGCGATTCGCAGAACCTCGACGCCATCCTCGAGCCGGTGAAGAACTGATGGCCGGCCCGAAGATCGGCGCCAAGGTGAAGGATTTCACGGCCGACAGCACCACCGGCGAGCCGTTCCGCCTGTCGGATGCGCGCGGCCAGGCCGTGGTGCTGTATTTCTACCCGAAGGACATGACCTCCGGCTGCACGACGGAGTCGCAGGAATTCCGCGACCTCGCCGCACGCTTCAAGAGGTCCGGCGCCATCATCCTCGGCGTCTCGCGCGACTCGCTGAAGTCGCACGCGAAGTTCCGCGAGAAGGAGGCCCTGCCCTTCCACCTGCTCAGCGACCCGGAAGAGAAGCTGTGCGGGCAGTTCGACGTGATCCGCGAGAAGAGCCTGTACGGCCGCAAGTACATGGGCATCGAGCGCAGCACGTTCCTCATCGATGCTGACGGTGTACTGCGCCAGGAGTGGCGCAAGGTGAAGGTTGCAGGCCATGCCCAGGAAGTCCTTGACGCCCTCCGCGCCAGCGGTTGAGCGCGCGCCCGAGCGGCGCATCTACGTGCTCGACACAAACGTGCTGATGCACGATCCGGCGGCACTGTTCCGTTTCGAGGAACACGACATCTACCTGCCCATGGTCGTGCTCGAGGAGCTGGACCACAATAAGAAGGGCACCTCCGAACCGGCACGCAATGTGCGGCAGGTCTCGCGCTTCCTCGATGAGATCATGCGCGACGCGGACAAGGCGGGCATCGACAGCGGGCTGCCCATCCCCTCTGCGCTCACTGCCGAATCCGGGACCAAGGCCGATACCTCCGGCCGCATCTTCTTCCAGACCCGCACGCTCAAGGGCAACCTGCCGGCCGAGTTGCCCGGCACCGCCGCCGACAATGCCATCCTGGCGCAGACCCTGGCGCTGCAGGCAGAGATGCCACGCACGCGCGTCACGCTGGTGTCCAAGGACATCAACCTGCGCATCAAGGCCGCCATCGTCGGGGTGCACGCCGAGGACTACTACAGCGACCGCACCATCGATGATGCCGACCTGCTCGATTCCGGCACGCGCGCACTGGGCGAGGATTTCTGGCAGCGGCATGGCGAGAACATCCGTTCCTGGAAGGAAGGCGGCCGCACCCACTACGAGCTGAGCGGGCCGGCCGTGGGTGACTGGCGCGTGAACCAGTTCGTCTACGAGGAAGGCGAGGCCGGCATCGAGGCCATGGTGCGCGCCGTCGATGGCGACAAGGCAAGGCTGGAGCTGATCCAGAACCACCGCAATGCCAAACACAGCGTGTGGGGCGTGGTGGCGCGCAACCGCGAGCAGAACTTCGCCCTGAACCTGCTGCTCGACCCTGAGATCGACCTGGTGACCATCCTGGGCCCCGCGGGCACGGGCAAGACCCTGCTCACGCTGGCCGCCGGACTCACGCAGACGCTGGACTCCAGCCAGTTCGCGGAAATCATCATGACGCGCGTGACCATCCCGCTGGGCGAGGACATCGGCTTCCTGCCCGGCACCGAGGAAGAAAAAATGGAGCCCTGGATGGGCGCGCTGGTGGACAACCTGGAGGTGCTCACGCAGAGCGCCGAGGGTGGCAACTGGGGCCGCGCGGCCACCAACGACCTGCTGCGCAACCGCATCAAGATCCGCTCGCTGAACTTCATGCGCGGACGCACTTTCATGAACCGCTACGTAATCATCGACGAGGCGCAGAACCTCACGCCCAAGCAGATGAAGGCACTGCTGACCCGTGCCGGTCCCGGCACCAAGATGGTGTGCCTGGGCAACATCGCGCAGATCGACACGCCCTATCTCACGGAGACCACCTCGGGACTCACGTACGTGGTGAACCGCTTCCGGGGCTGGCCGCACGCCGGCCACATCACCCTGCGCCGGGGCGAGCGCTCCAGGCTCGCCGACCAGGCCTCGGAGATCCTCTAGGTCCTCCAGCAGGCGGCCCGACGCGGGGCCGCCCGCCCATCGAAAATTTAAGGCTGCCCGGGACGCCGCGCTGTGGTGAGATGGGCCGATGCGCAGACCCGTCCGCCTGCCCATGCTGCTTGCCTGCCTGGTCGCCCTGCCCGCGGCCACGGCCTGGCCCCAGGAGCGCTCCACGCCCATCCTGGTGCCGAAGCAGCCGGTGCAGAACTCGCTTCCGAACCTGGGCAGCACCGCCAACTCGGTGCTCAACCGCGCCGAGGAATACCAGGTCGGGCGGCTGATGGTGCGCGACCTGCGCAACGAGAATGCGCTGCTCGACGACGTGGAAACCACCGACTACCTGCAGAACCTCGGCTCGCGCATCGCCGCCGAGGCACAGGAAGGAGAGCATCGCTTCACCTTCTTCGCAGTGCAGGACCGCTCCCTCAACGCCTTTGCCCTTCCGGGCGGATTCATAGGGCTGCACACCGGCCTGATCACACTGACCAACAGCGAAGCGGAACTGGCGGGTGTGATCGCGCACGAGGCCGGCCACGTGGTGCAGCGGCACATCGCCCGCGCGGTGGAGGCACAGGGCCGCATCGGGCTGGGCACGCTGGCCGGCATGCTCGGCGGCATCCTCATCGGCGCGGCCACGGGCAATGCGGACGCCATTCCCGGCGTCATCGCACTGGGCCAGGGCACGGCCATGCAGAAGCAGATCAATTTCACGCGCATGGAGGAGCACGAGGCCGACCGCGTGGGCATCGGCTACCTGGCCGCGGCAGGTTTTGATCCCAATGGCATGGCCAGCTTCTTCACCACGATGATGCGCAGCCGGGGGCTTTCCGGTGACGACATCCCCGCGCTGCTGCTCACCCATCCGGTGGACACCGTGAGACTTTCAGAAGCCCGTGCCCGCATCCAGGCGATGCCGGAGATGCCGCGCCGGCCCGACTCGGCGAGCTATCCCTTCATCCGCGAACGGGTGCGGGTGCTGACGGCACAGACCAGCTCCGACATGCGCAAGTATTACCAGCGGGAGCTTGGAGCCAGGCCCGGTGACCGCGCCCTGCGTTACGGAGCCGCCCTGGCCGAAATGCGCGACAACAAGGCTGCCGCTGCCCTGGAAATCCTGAAGCCGTTGCTGGCAGAGATGCAGCAGCTGCCGCTGCTGCATGCCGCGCTGGCCCAGGCACAGATCGCCGCCGGCAGGCAGAAGGAAGGCCTGGCGACTTTCGAGCACGCCCTGCTGCTGTCGCCCCGCAATGTGCCACTCACCGTCCGCTACGGGGAATCCCTTCTGTCACTGGGCGATGCCAGGCAGGCACACCGCGTATTGCTTGACCTGTTCAACAATGTCGCGCCCACGCCTGAGCAGATCCGGCTGATTGCACTGGCGGCCAGCGCCGCCGGCGACACGGGCGACGCCTATTCCTACATGGCCGAGTACCACCTGGCCAATGGCGACCTGGCCCTGGCCACCACCCAGCTCGAGCTGGCGCTGGCCTCGCCCGGCCTCACCGAGGTGCAGCGCAAGCGTTTCCGTGCCCGCCGTGACGAGATCCGCGATGCGCTGAACGAGAACAAGCCGCGGCGCCGGTCCCAGCCCGACGACGGGTCCTGACGCTGCCCGCTGTACTGCCCGCGCCCTGCTAATATCCGCCGATGCGATTCCGCCAGATTCTCCTGGTCCTGCTTTGTGCAGGACTGCTGCCCGCCTGCGCCTCATTGCCGCCCGGTGAGCGTGATCCACGCGATCCGTTCGAGCGGTTCAACCGCTCCATGTACCGCGTCAACGACGCGCTCGACCGGGGTGTGGCCCGGCCTGCAGCCAAGGCCTATGTGAAGGTCACACCTGCCCCGGTGCGCACCGGCGTGAGCAATTTCTTCCGCAACCTGAATTCCACCACCGTCATTGCCAACAACCTGCTGCAGCTGAAGCCGAAGGGCTTCTTCACCGAGACAGCAAGGCTGGTGGTGAACACCACCATTGGCATCGGCGGGCTGTTCGATCCGGCAACGCAGCTGGGTCTGCCGTCAGGTGACGAGGACTTCGGGCAGACACTGGGCCGCTGGGGCGTGAAGAGCGGGCCCTACATCGTACTGCCGGCGCTGGGACCTTCGAGCGTGCGCGACACGGTGGGACTGGTGGGTGACCAGTTCACCGATCCAAAGTATTACCTGATCGACAAGTTCTGGATCAACGCCAGCCTCACGGTGCTGTCGCTGGTGGACACGCGGGCGGGACTGCTGGGCACCGACGAGGTGCTGGCCAGCTCGTTTGATCCCTATGTGTTCATGCGCAACGCCTACCTGCAGCGGCGCGAGTTCCAGGTGACCGACGGTGCGGCCGCGCCAGAGACAGAAGAGTTCGAGATCTTCGAATTCGACGAAGAAGAGTTCGACGAGGAACCGCCTGCTGAAGCACAGGCGCCTGCTCCGCAGTAGCTGCGGTCAGTAGCGCAGTTCCGCGGCTTCCAGCACGTAGTCGAGGCGTCGTTCCTTCCCGGCGGGCAGCCTGAAACGCCAGACCAGAAATCCGTTTTCGCGGCGCACGCGCAGGCTGGAGCGCACCACGACCGGCGTTTCAAACTGACCGTCAGAGGCGCGGCGCCGCACTTCCACGGTCACCGCTACGTCCTTCCGGCTTGCAAAGCCATGTGAGGCTTCGATTCGCACCCCGTTCCGGCCACCGCGGCGGGAATCCTCCTCGTCCCGAAGCGTGAATTCGGAGTCGATGTCCAGGGCGTTCGCGAAACCTGCCTCCACCGGCACTCCAACGGGCGTGTCCCCGATGCGCGATTCACCCGCAAAGACATGGCCGTCTCCCTGCGGTTCGAAAATGCGCATCGTGCCGGACGGCAACGGCTCACCCAGCTTGGAGGCCCGGTCGTTGTTCCAGCGCAGCAACACGGAGACCTTGTCCGGCGGAGAGGTCTCTTCGGCGTCGAACCACGGCACGACGACGCGGTACAGTCGCTTCACGTGCACGCCCTCCTTGTGCAGGAAGGCCACCTGCTTGCTCTGCCGGGGACTCAAGTCAGTCGGCCAGGGCAGGCGGTACAGCTGGTAGTCACCCAGCTGCTCGCGGCTCATGATGCGGGAGCCGGTCACCTGCACCTCCTCGAGGAACACCCCGTCGCCGTATGTCGCGCTTGCGCCGCCCGTGACCACGCCCATGCGCACCATCAGCTCGGAGGGCACCTCGCTGGTGGGGGTACCTGTTGGCCAGCAGTCATGCAGCAAGGCAAGCTCGCCATCAATGTGTGCCTCTTCCCGGGCACGCTGCTGGTCCTGGCGGCTCGGTGGCAGTCCAGTGTCCGGGTCGACGTCGTCGTCGAATTCCCAGTCATCCGGCATCGCCCTGCTGCCGCCTTGATCCTCAAAGAGGAGGTTGAGCCGGCCGGCCACCAGTTGCACGGCTGCCTGCCGGAAGGACGCGCCCGTATCATTGCGCAACGTGATCCAGCCATCCAGGTTCATGCGGGTGGAACTGCTGTTCAGCTTTGCGACGTAATCGGTTTCGAACGAGAAGCCACGCGCCAGGT
>JALYWF010000019.1 GCA_030852845.1 Pseudomonadota bacterium | reverse complement strand
TGATGCGCCAGCGGCTGGGCACGGCGCTGGCTTCCCGTGACGTGCTGGTGCTGTCCGGCGGCGTCTCGAAAGGCAAGTTCGACTTCGTGCCCGCGGCACTGAAGGCGCTGGGCGTCGAAGAAGTGTTCTACCAGGTGGCCCAGCGGCCTGGCCGCCCCATGTGGTTCGGCATCGGTCCGCGCGGCCAGCTGGTGTTCGGCCTGCCCGGCAACCCTGTCTCCACCCTGGTCTGCCTGCAGCGCTACGTGCTGCCTGCACTGCGGGCTGCGATGGGCGCACCTGCCGGCATGCCGGAGCGCCTCGCACTCACCGAGGCGATCAGCGGACGCAAGATGGCCTATTTCATGCCGGTGGCGCTGGTGGCCGGCCCCGGTGGAGCCACGCAGGGCCGCCCGCAGCAGCCACAGGGTTCGGGGGACTTCCTGGCCCTGGCGGGTACCGCCGGCTTCGTGGAGCTGCCGCCGCAGCCCGAAGGCTATCCCGCCGGTTTCATCGCCGACCTGTATCGCTGGTAAGCCGCCGGAAGCGCCAGGTGGTCCGTGCCTGGCCCCGCCGCATCCCCTATCCTTGACCGGTGTCGCGGTACTCCACACGTTCGATCTCCGTGCCCATCGTGCTCAGCTCCATCGCGGTGCTGCTCACGCTGGCGGTGCTCATCGGCTGGATCTTCATCATCCGCGAGAACCTGTCGCTCACGCGCGAGTTCTGGGGCCACCGCGGCATCCTCGTGGCCGGCATCCTCTCGCTGGCGTTGGTGATGTGCGTACTGGTGCTGTTCAGCGTGTCGCTGGTGCGCGAGATCCTCGAAGGCCGCCGGCAGCAGATGTTCATCGACTCGGTGACGCATGAGCTGAAAAGCCCGCTGGCCTCGATCCGCCTGTGCCTGGACACGCTCGACCGCGACGGCGTATCCCAGCCACAGCAGGAGAATCTGCGGCGCATGATGCGCACCGACACCGAGCGGCTGATGCTGTTCGTGGATGACATCCTGCAGGCCAGCCGCATCGCCCATCGCCTGCGCTCGCAGACCTGGATGATGGTGGACGTGCCGCAGGTGATCCGCACCTGCATCGACAGCGTACGGCGCCGCTACGAACTGCCCGCAGAGGCCTTCAGCATTGACGCTCCGGAAGCCCTGGAAACCTGCACCGATCCGACCGCGCTGGAGATTATCCTGAAGAACGTGCTCGACAACGCGGTCAAATACTCCTCCGGCACGCCCCAGGTGGAAGTGACGGTTGAAGTGCGCGACTCCGGCCACCTGCTGATCACCGTCCGCGACCATGGCATCGGCGTGGAACGCAGGCAGTTGCGGCGCATCTTCCGCCGCTTCCACCGCGCGCCGGATCCCCGGGTCAACGAACGCAGCGGCTCGGGCCTCGGGCTCTACGTGGTGCAGCGCCTGGCGCACAACCTCGGCGGCCGGGTGCGCGCGGATTCAGATGGGCCGGGGCGCGGCACCAGCATGCACATCCGCCTGCCGCGCGTGGCCAGTACCCACCAGGCGAGGCAGGTCTGATGGCCGAAGGCAATGCGGGGGATGCGCTGCGTGCCACCGTGCTGGTAGTGGAGGACGAGGCCCACCTGGCCGCCGGCCTGCGGCTGAACCTGGAACTGGATGGCTACCAGGTAGTCACGGCGCGCTCGCTGCGCGATGCCGCCGCTGCGCTGCTGCAGCCAGGGTCCATCGACCTGATCCTGCTGGACGTGATGCTGCCGGACGGCGACGGCTACAGCTTCTGCCGGCAGTTGCGCGACACCGGCCAGTACATGCCGGTGATCATGCTCACGGCGCGCAGCGCCGCCGAAGACCGCGTGCGCGGCCTGGACTCTGGCGCCGACGACTACATGCCGAAGCCCTTCGACCTCACCGAACTTCTGGCGCGCGTGCGTTCTGCCCTGCGACGCAGCGGCTGGCGCCGGCAGGACACCCCGGCGGAACCCGGCGGCGGCGTGCTGCGATTCGGCGAGGCCAGCATCGACTTCGAGACGCATGAGGCATTGATGGCCGGCAAGCCGGTGCGGCTCACCCAGCTGGAGCTGGACCTTGTGCAATATTTCGCGCGACACCCCGGCCGCGTGCTGTCGCGCGAGGAGTTGCTGGAGCAGGTCTGGAACCTGCGCAATGCACCCAACACGCGCAGCGTGGACAATTTCATCGCCCGGCTGCGCAAATGCTTCGAGCCCCTGCCCGACAAGCCGGTGTTCTTCCTTTCGCATCGCGGAGCCGGCTACCGCTTCGTTCCTGACGGCGGCAGCAAGAAAGCGTGACCGGCGTCTCTCCGTGACAGAACTTTTACAAACGGTGACCGAACGCTGACCCACTTCCGGCGCCACCTCGGCGACCATGCTTGCACAGGCTCCCCGCGAGCCGCTGGTTGCCATTCGAGGAAGCAGATGGATTCAGGTCAGGACGCTGTGGGTACCGGTGTGGCAAGGAAGCACAACACCGGCTGGTACGGGGCCATCCCCTTCATCATCATCCACCTGCTGGCCTTTGGCGCCATCTGGACCGGAGTCACCCCTGCCGCGGCCATCTGCTGCGGGGTGCTCTACGTGGTGCGCATGTTCGGCGTCACGGCCGGCTACCACCGCTACTTCTCGCACCGCACCTTCCGCACCAGCCGGGTGTTCCAGTTCATCCTGGCCTTCCTGGCGCAGACCAGCGCGCAGCGCGGGGCCCTGTGGTGGGCTGCCCACCACCGCCACCACCACCGTCATTCCGACCAGCCGCAGGACACCCACTCGGTGGCCCAGGATGGTTTCTGGTACTCGCACGTGGGCTGGATCTTCGAGCGTGGCAACCAGGTCACGCAGCTGAAGTACATCCCGGATCTGGCGCGCTTCCCCGAACTGCGCTTCCTCGACCGCTTCCACCTGCTGCCGCCCATCCTGCTGGGCACGGCGATCTTCTTCTGGCTGGGCGCCTCCGGCCTGTTCTTCGGCTTCTTCTTCAGCACCGTGCTGGTGTGGCACGGCACCTTCACCATCAACTCGCTGTCGCATGTGTTCGGCAACCGCCGTTTCGCCACCACCGACAACAGCCGCAACAACTGGCTGCTGGCGATCATCACGCTGGGTGAGGGCTGGCACAACAACCACCACCACTACTGCGTGTCGACCCGCCAGGGCTTCTACTGGTACGAGTACGACATCACGTACTACGTGCTGAAGATGCTGTCCTGGGTGGGCATCGTGCGCAAGCTGCAGGGTGTGCCGGCCCATGTCCTCGAAGCAGGCCGCGGCGCCAAGGCTCCACTGCCGGCCCTGGACATCCGCGCCCCGCTGGCATCCGGCGGCTGACCCCGCCGGCTTCAAGGGATGCAGGAACAGCGCGTCCTCGGCATTGCCGGCTGGAGCGGTGCCGGCAAGACCACGCTGCTGAAGATGCTGTTGCCGCTGCTGGTCGCGCGCGGCCTGCGCGTGGCCACCCTGAAGCATGCCCACCATGAGTTCGACGTGGACGTACCCGGCAAGGACTCCTGGGTGCATCGCCGGGCCGGGGCGTCCGAGGTGATCGTCAGCTCGGCGCGCCGCTGGGTGCAGATGCACGAACTGGGGGATGCGCCGGAACCCTCGCTGGCCGACCTGCTGGCCAGGTTCAGCCCCTGCGACCTGGTACTGGTCGAAGGCTTCAAGCGCGAGCGTCACCCGAAACTGGAGGTGCACCGGCCTGTGCTGGGCAAGCCCCTGCTCTTTCCCGACGATCCGCATATCCGTGCCGTGGCCAGCGATGCCCTGCTGGAAGGCAGCCATCCGCCGCTGGTGGACCTCAATGATATCGGCGCGGTGGCCGGGGCCGTGCTTGCCCATGCAGAGCCGCTGGACGCCGTGTGCGCAAGGCTGCGCGCCAGCAGCGGCTAGAAGCCGAACACCTCGCTGATCGATTTCACCCTGCCGGGCTCATGGGCCGAGTAGCCATGCAGCGTCGCCTCAATCGAGATGCGCAAGACCATCAGTCCTGCTGGATCCGGCTCGGGTTGGCATATACCACCTGCTGTTCCTCGCGCGCGAAGCCCACCAGCGTGAGCCCGCAGTCGCGCGCCAGCTCCACGCCCAGCGCCGTCGGCGCGGACACCGCCACCAGCATGCGGATGCCCACGGTGGCCGCCTTCTGCACCATCTCGTAGCTGGCGCGGCTGGTCACCATGGCAAAACCATCCGCCAGGTCCTGCCCTGCGCGCAGCCTGGCGCCGATGAGCTTGTCCAGCGCGTTGTGGCGCCCCACATCCTCGCGCACCACGTGCAGCTGCCCCTGCCAGTCCACCCACGCGGCGGCATGCAGGCTCCCCGTCTCCCTGCCCAGCGGCTGCCGGGAGCGCAGCTCACGCAGTGCCGCTGCAAGCCTCGAGCGGGCAATGGATCCGCCAGCCGGTACCGGTGGCGGGCGGCGGATGGCATCCTCGATGGTTTCCGCGCCGCAGACACCGCAGCCCGTACGACCGGTGAGATTGCGGCGTCGCTGCAGCATTTCGCCGAGGCGCGATCCGGACACTGAAAGCTGCAGTTCGAAGGCCCCCGAGGAGGTATCCAGGCGCACGTCGCGGATCTCATGCGCAGCGGCCAGTGCCTCGGTGACGGTGAAACCCACGCCCATGTCCTCCAGGTCGCGCGGCGTGGCCATCATCACCACGTGCGGAATGGAGTTGTAGGTCAGCGCAACGGGGACTTCGGCGGCAATGCGGTCGGTGGCGTCTTCCCACGTGCCACCGCGCCAGCGGCGAACGGACAGGCCCAGCACAGGCTCATCGCCGGCTGCCACCGCCGGATCATCGCCAGCGGTCGTACTCATGCCTGCTCCTGGACGTCTTGCAAGACGCCCAGTTTAGCCCAGGTGGCTAGCCCAGGCGGGCCAGCAGCGAGAGCAGCTGGTCCAGCTCCTCGGCGGAAAAAATGTCGCGCGCGAAGGCCTCGGCCTCTTCGGCCTGGCGGCGCAGCGCCTGCACCTGCCGCAATCCCTCGGGCGTGAGACACAGGCCATAGCGGCGACGGTCATGGTTGCTGCGCCGGCGCAGCAGCCAGCCCAGCTCCTCGAGCCGGTCGACCACGGCCACGACACTGGCCTTGTCGATGTCCAGCGCCGCGGCAATCTGGAACTGTGCCAGGCCAGGGTTCTGCTCGCACAGCACCAGCGTGCCGAACTCGGCCGGCCCGATGTTCACGCCAGCCACGCTGCGCAGGCCACGCCGCTGCAGCACCAGCTGTGCCTTGCGTACGTGGAAGGCCAGCGAGCGACCCAGCAGGCCCAGTGTGATGGAAGGAGGCTCGGGCAGGTCAGGCAGGGAAACGGACACCCTGTCGGAACTGGCGGAGCGCGTTTCGTTACGGAGGGAGTCGTATGCCATGTGCCAGACAAAGCAAGGCCCATGCCAGCTGCCCTGGAGCCGCGAAATGGCGCCGCATGCGGGCGAAACGTCCCCGTTCTGCCCGAATTCGGCCCGCGCGCAGCGTATTTCGCACCAAGGCGGCGCGCAGCAGCGCCAGCAGGGTCGATGACCTCAGTACACGACCACCGAGCGGATGGAGCTGCCTTCATGCATGAGGTCGAAGGCCTCGTTGATGCGCTCCAGCGGCATGCGGTGCGTGATCAGCTCGTCGATGCGGATGCGGCCATCCATGTACCAGTCGACGATCTTAGGCACGTCGGTGCGGCCGCGCGCACCACCGAATGCCGAGCCCTTCCACACACGGCCGGTCACCAGCTGGAAAGGCCGGGTGGCGATCTCCTGCCCTGCTTCGGCCACACCGATGATGATCGACTGTCCCCATCCGCGGTGGCAGCACTCCAGTGCCTGGCGCATCACCTGCGTGTTGCCGGTGCAGTCGAAGGAATAATCCGCACCGCCGTCAGTGGCGTCGATCACCGCCTGCACCACCTTGTCGGCGCCGGTTTCCTTCGGGTTGATGAAGTGCGTCATGCCGAACTTCTCGGCCATGGCGCGCTTGGCCGGGTTGATGTCGACGCCGATGATGCGGTTGGCCCCCACCATCCTCGCGCCCTGTATCACGTTGAGGCCGATGCCGCCCAGGCCGAACACCACCACATTGGCGCCGGCCTCCACCCTGGCGGTGTAGATCACCGCGCCGATGCCGGTGGTGACACCGCAGCCGATGTAGCAGATGGTCTCGAAGGGCGCATCCTCACGCACCTTCGCCACCGCGATTTCCGGCAGCACGGTGAAGTTGGAGAAGGTCGAGCAGCCCATGTAGTGGTAGAGCTTTTCTCCGCCCAGGGAGAAACGGCTGGTGCCATCGGGCATCACGCCCTTGCCCTGCGTGGCGCGGATGGCGGTGCACAGGTTCGACTTGCGCGACAGGCAGGTCTTGCACTGGCGGCATTCAGGCGTATAGAGCGGGATCACATGGTCGCCCGGCTTCAGCGTGGTGACGTCCCGCCCCACCTCGCGCACGATGCCGGCGCCCTCATGGCCGAGAATGGAGGGGAACACGCCCTCGGAATCCTTGCCCGACAGCGTGTAGTAGTCGGTGTGGCAGACGCCGGTGGCCTTGATCTCCACCAGCACTTCGGACGGACCCGGACCGGCGAGGTCCACCTCGTGGATCTCCAGCGGCTTGCCCGCCCCCACCGCAATTGCTGCCCTGCTCTTCATGCCTGCATCTCCTTGCCTGAACCATAGGACTGGTGTGGCCCGAACCTGAGCGCGGCCGTCGCCATGCGTACTTCCAGCAGGAAACACCACAGCGATCCGACCAGGGCGACCATGCAGGTGATGAACACCAGCGCGATCACCTGTGCCGCCGCGAAGGGCACGAAGGCAGCGGTGAACAGCAGCGCCACCACCAGCGCCACCAGCAGGGCTGCGATCGTGCCCAGGGTGATGGCGCGGTTCATCAGCCTGGCGCGCCGGCTGGTGAGATCGAGCACGCGGTGGATTTCGCGCGACTCGCCTTCCTCGGCGGCGGGCAGGCGCACTTCAAGTCCGCGTGCGCGATCCACGATGCGCGCCAGCCGCGAGGTGAGCATGGCCAGCAGCACGGCCACGCCGTTGAGCAGGAACACCGGTCCCAGCGCCAGCTGCATGGCGTGGGTCACGTCGGTGACGGCCAGTCCGGCAAGGTTCAGGGAATTCACGTTGCACGCCCCGCTGTCTGGTTCATCAGCAACTCCACCCGCACCAGGTCCTCAGGCGTGTCCACGTGCGGCCCCGGCGGCGCCACTGCGTCGGCGACGCGGATCTCCATGCCATTCTCCAAAGCACGCAGCTGCTCGAGTTTTTCCAGCAGTTCCAGCGGCGTGGGCGGCAGCAGCGACAGGCGGCGCAGCGCGCTGACGCGATAGGCGTACAGGCCGATGTGGCGGCGCGCGCCCTGGTAGCCGCGCTGGCTGGCAATGCCGGCTGGCGCCGAATCCCTGCCCCAGGGAATGGGCGCACGGCTGAAGTACAGCGCGCGGCCCTGCGCGTCGGTGACCACCTTGGCCACGCCCGGATCCATGAATTCCTTCACGCTGCTGATGCGGCTGGCCAGGGTGCCCACGTGCGCATCCGGATGCGGCTGCAGCACGCCGGCCACCTGCGCCACCAGCGCATGCGGCATCAATGGCTCGTCCCCCTGCAGGTTCACCACCACGTCGTCATCTTTCCAGCCGGACTGCAGGGCCACCTCGGCCACGCGGTCGGTGCCGGAAAGATGGGTGAGCGAGGTGAGGCGCGCATCGGCGCCGAACAAGCCGGCGGCCGCGATGATGCGGTCATCGTCGGTGGCGATGATCACCTGCGCGGCACCGGAGGCCACCGCGCTCTCGTACACCCACTGCAGCATGGGCCGGCCTGCCAGCAGCTTCAGTGGCTTGCCTGGCAGGCGTGTGGAACCGAAACGCGCGGGAATGACAACGCGGAACACGGCTGGGGTCAGCGGTCGAGCAGCGGATCGTCGGCCGACAGCACGCGGGCCTCGTTCTCGAGCATCACCGGCACGCCGTCGACAACGGGGAAGGCCAGGCGATCGGCGCGGCACACCAGCACACTGGCCTCGCGGCGGTTCAGCAGCGGCCCCTTGCACAGGGGGCAGGCCAGGATCTCCAGCAGTCTTCCATCCAGCACGTCTCAATCCCTCCCAATGGCCAGCACGCGCTCGATGAGCCGCGTGGCGTCGGCTTCCGGCAGGACGGCCGTCACAGGCAGGTAGAACAGGTCATGCCTGCCGTGGGCCAGACCCGCGCATCTTACGGCATCCTTCTCGGTCATGACGACGGGGCCGCCGTCACCGAAGGCCAGGTCCCGCGCCGTGAACCGATGATGGTCGGGAAACGGGTGTTCGACGGGATCCAGGCCCAGGTTGCGCAGCTGCTCGAAGAAGCGCTGCGGATGGCCGATACCGGCGACGGCATGCACCCTCCCGCCGCCGAGCGCATCCAGGCCACACTCGCCATGCGTGGTCAACCGGCGCAGCGGCAGCGGCTCCAGATGCATCCGCAGCGGGGCGACGCCAGCGGGCAGCACTCCATGGCGGTCTTCGCCATGCAGCACCACGCAGGCACCGGCACGCAATGGCGCGGGCGGCTCGCGCAGCGGGCCGGCGGGCAGCAGCGCGCCGTTGCCAAAGCCCCTTGATCCGTCGACCACGATGATGTCCAAATCCCGGCGCAAGGCCAGGTGCTGCAGGCCATCGTCGGCAATCAGCACATTGCAGCCTTCGCGCACCAGGAGGGCAGCCGCGGCAGTTCGCTGCACGCCCGTCGCCACCGCACAACCGGTACGGCGTGCCAGCAGCACCGCCTCGTCGCCCACCACTGCCGCATCATCCCCGGCGTGCACCAGCCGCGCCGTGCGCGCCGATCCACCATAACCGCGCAGCAGGATGCCGGGTCGACGTCCCAGCGTGCGCAGGCGCCCGGCCAGCCACAGCACCAGAGGCGTCTTGCCAGTGCCGCCCACCGTGAAGTTGCCCACCACCACGGTGGGCACACCCGCATGCGTTGCCGGCCACAGTCCGGCGCGGTACGCCTGCTGCCGCAGGCGCATGCCGATGCCGTACAGGCCGGCCAGCGGGCGCAGCAGCAGGTGCGGCGTGGCGCCGTACCAGGCGCGCTCCACCCGGCGCCGCAGGGCAAATCTCTCAGGCATTGAACTGCAGCTGGTGGAGCTGGCTGTACAGTCCGCCGCGCGCAAGCAGCCCGGCATGCGTGCCGGATTCAACGACACGTCCGGCCTGCAGCACCACAATGCAGTCGGCCTGCTCCACGGTGGAGAGGCGGTGTGCGATCACCAGCGTGGTGCGGCCGGCGCGCAGGCGCGCCAGCGCCTCCTGCACATGGCGCTCGGACTCGTTGTCGAGCGCGGAGGTTGCCTCATCCAGCACCAGCACCGGCGCATCGCGCAGGATGGCGCGCGCGATGGCCACGCGCTGGCGCTGCCCGCCCGACAGCTGGCTGCCGCGCTCGCCCACCGGCGTGTCGAGGCCCTGCGGCAGGACTGCGGCGAACTCCATCACGTGCGCGGCGCGCGCGGCCTCGATGATGCGTTCTTCCGCCACCTCTTCCATGCCCAGCGCAATGTTGTTGCGGATGGAGTCATCGAACAGCAGCACGTCCTGTCCCACGTAGGCGATCTGCCGACGCAGGTCGCCGAGCACATAGTCGCGCACGTCCACGCCATCGAGCAGCACGCTGCCACCCGTGGCGTCGTACAACCTGGGCAGCAGGCCCACCAGCGTGGACTTGCCGGCGCCGGAGCGACCCACGATGGCCAGCGTCTGGCCCGGCGCCACCGCCAGGTCGATGTCCTGCAGCACGGCCGCCGCTGCGCCTTCATAGGCAAAGCCCACGCCGCGCAATTCCACCGCGCCGCGCGCGCGCGCCAGGGGGCGGCCACCGCCGGCAGGCTCGCGCGGCAGGTCGAGCACGGCGAAGATGCCCATGCCGGCAGCGATGCCCTGCTGCAGCGGCCCGCCCACGTTCACCAGGCGCCGCAGCGGTGACATCACCAGCATCATCGCCGCCAGGTAACTGGCGAATTCGTCCACCGGGACACCCGTGGCGATCACCCTGGAAAGCGCCACCGCCAGCACGGCGGCCAGGCCCAGTGCCGCCACCATCTGCACCACCGGATTGCTTGCGGCGCGCGCGCGCAGCAGGCGCTGGTGGTTGCGCCGGTTCAGCTCGTTGACCGCCTCGAAGCGCTGCTGCCGGGATGCCTCCGCGGTGCTGGTCTTGATCAGCCGCTGCCCTTCCAGCGCCTCCTGCGCCACGCGCGTGAAGTCGCCCATTGACTGCTGGATGCGCGCGCTGTGTCGCCGGAAGCGCCGGTTGATGCCGCCCAGCACCCAGCCGATCAGTGGCGCCACCACCAGCGCCAGCAGCGTGAACTGCCAGGACTTCCAGAACATGAATCCCAGCAGGCCAAGCAGCACCAGGGAGTCGCGGATGATCACGCCGATGGAGGTGGTGGCGGCCTCCGACACCTGTTCGGCGTCATACACCAGCCGTGACAGCGCGCGGCCGCCCGGCTGCCGGTCGTACCAGGCCGCGGGCAGGTGCAGGTAGTGCGCGAAGAGGTCGCGGCGGATGGCCTTCACCACCTGGCGGCCCACCTTGGCGGGAAAATAGGTGGCGATGTAGTCACCGGCACCGCGCAGCAGGAACAGCAGCAGCACTCCCAGCGGCACGGCCCATACCGCGCGCGGATCAGGCCTGACGAAGGTGGTCTCAAGGAACTTGTCGACGAACCAGGCGGTACCCGCGTCGGTGGCTGCATACAGGGCCATGCCCAGCACACCCACCAGGAACTGGCTGCGCCAGGGACGCGCATAGCCCAGCAGGCGTCCGTAGACGGCCCGCGCCTCTGCCGCCGACGGCAGCGGCGCGGTCATGGCCCTTGTTCAGGCTGTACGGTGGCGATGTCCAGTTGCGCGAAACCCATGCGGCCCAGCACGTCCATGGCCGTCACCACGGCCTGGTGGGTGGCGCGGGCGTCGGCGCGCAGCACCACGCGCGCGTCGCGCGCCTCGCCGGCCACTTCAGCCACGGCGCGACGCAGCGTGTCGCGCGCGGAGTTGGCCAGCTCGCGCTCGTTGACGCGATAGCTGCCCTGCGCGCTGACCGTCACGACGATGGGCTCCACGCGGCCCGCGCGATGCTCCTCGATGGCATTGGGCAGCTGCACCTGCAGGCGGCCCTCCTGCACGAAGGTGGAGGACATCATGAAGAAGATCACCAGCAGCAGCACCACGTCGATCAGCGAGATCAGGTTGATCTCGGGATCTTCCTTGCGCGAATCGCGCAGCTTCAAGCCGCGCTCCGCTCCGCAGCCCCTTCCACCATGCGATCGTTCAGCGCATCGGCGAAGCGCGTGACGTCCTGCTCGATGCGCACCACGATGGCCTCCACCCTGCCCCGCAGGTAGCGGAAGGTGATGTAGGCGAAGATGGCCACGATCAGGCCGAAGGCGGTGGCCAGCAGTGCCTCGGAGATGCCGCCCGCCAGTGCGCTGGCGTCACCCAGGCCCCCGGCGTAGATGACGCTGAACGACTTGATGATGCCGGTGACGGTGCCCAGCAGCCCCAGCAGCGGCGCGATGCTGGCGATGGTGCCCAGCGTGTTCAGGTAGCGCTCCAGCTCGTGCGCCACATGGCGCCCGGCATCCTCGAGCCGCTCTCGCATCACCTCGCGCGAGCGATGGCGGTGCTGCAGCCCGGTGGCGAGGATGCGCCCGAGAGGCGAGTTGGCCTCCAGCGCGGCGATGACCTTGTCGTTCACCTGCCCTGCCTCCAGCAGGCTCCAGATGCGACGGGTGAGGTCGGCCGGCATCACGCGGCGGCGCTGCAGCGTCCACAGGCGCTCGGCGACGATGGCGATGGCGATGACCCAGCAGAGCGCCAGCGGCCACATGAATGGTCCGCCAGCCTGGAAGAGTTCCCACATGGACGCGCATCATAGCCGAAGATGGCGCGAACGCTGGCGGATGCCCGCGGCGTCAAGCAGCAGCCTGTGTATGGCGCCTTCGGCTGCAGGCAGCCCGGTGCCGCCCCTGGCCGCCAGCACCAGCGTTGCATCACCGGCGCTGGCAGTGAGCAGGCACGACTCGCCGTCCCCGGAAGCTGCCAGGCCGAACCTGACGCCATCCCATTCCCACCCTGCAATGCTGTCGCAGGGCTCGGCCTCCGGCGGCAGTGCACGGGCCGGCGGCAACAGCATGCGTTCCACCCGTATCGCCGCCGCTCCGGCCGCCAGCCCCGCCTGCACATCGCGCGTGAGGTTGCCCGGGAGCCAGATGTCGATGCGGCGGTAGCCACTGGCGCGCAGCAGTGGCACCGCATGGCGTGCGAAGGCGCGGCCGCGCGAGCCGAAGCTCTCTCCCGTGCCCCACAGCAGCAGGTGATTGCGGGTCCTGAGCATCAGCACCGATGCGCGGCCTTCATCCGGCACGTCGATCCACAACTGTCCGGGCGGCGGCCGCACATCGCGCAGCAGGAACACCGAGGCAAGCAGCAGCAGCATCGTGAGGCGCAGGTTGCGTCCCACGGGGAGCAGTGCCAGCAGCATGGCCGGCCCAGCCAGCAGGAACCAGGTGACGGGAGCCTGCGCATGCCACAGGGCGCCCGGCAATCCGGCGCACCAGGACAGGAAGGGCCACAGCACTGCGGCCACTGCCGCGGCCAGGTCCACCAGCTGGTCTGCGCACCAGCGGGCCACAAGGCCGGGCAGCAGGTGCAAGGCGCTGGCCACCAGCACCGGCGGCACCAGCAGCAGCGTGAAGGCGGGAATCGCCAGCGCATTGGCCAGCAACCCGGCCGCGGAGAAACTGCCGAAGATCGCCACGGTGACCGGCAGCAGCGCCACTGTCACCAGCCATTGCAGGCGCACGGCAGCTGGCAGCGGCGCGCCCGGACAGATGCGTGCCCCGGCCAGCAGCACGATCGACGCCACCGCGAGGAAGGACAGCCAGAAGCCTGCGCTGAGCGCGGCCAGCGGATCGAACAGCAGCACCACCACCAGCGCCACCGCCACACTCCATTGTGGAATGCTGGCCCGGCTGCATTCGCGCACCACCAGGAACGCAGCCAGCATCACCACCGTGCGCTGCGCCGGCACGGAAAATCCCGACAGCAGGGCATAGAGCAACGCCATCACGACGCCCACCACTGCGGTGAACAACTCACGCCGCGGCATGCCCGGCATGGTGGCCAGCCGCGGCCACAGGCGTCGCGCGCCCGCCATGCTCAGCATGGCGAAGAAGGTGACATGCATGCCGGAGATGGCCACCAGGTGGGTAATGCCCGTGGCGTTGAACACCTGCCACTGGCGCGTGGAGACCTCGCCGGTCACACCCACCGCAAGCGCCGCCAGCAGCGCGGCGGCGGAAGGATCGGCAACCCGGTCAGCGATGCGCCGTGCCAGCCGGGCGCGCACGGCATCGATGCCGGCGCCTGCCTCCCCGAGTCGGTAATTGAAGGCGCCTTCCACCAGGCGGGCCTGGGCGGCAACGTGATCACGCAGCAGCAGGCGCTGTGCACGCGCATCGCGCGGCGGGTCGTAGCGCAGCGCGTATTGCCACAGCTCGCCGGGCGCGGGACCGGGCATGTTGGAGGGCAGGCGCACGCGCCATCTCTGCTGCGGCCAATCGGCGTGCTGCGCAAAGCGGATGTCGGCGTCGAACTGCCAGCCTGACTCATCCAGCGCCGGCACGCTGCCGATACGCGCCTCCACCAGCACCCGCTCGCCACTTTCGAGCGGCACGGCCGGGGCCATGGCCCGCATCACCAGCAATGCGTAAATGGCGCCAGCGGGCAGGAGCAGTGCCGGCCTGAGTGGCCGCCACAGCAGCAGGCCGCATCCGGCGACCAGCCACACCGGCGCGGGTCGCCATTGCGCCGGTACCCACAGGGCAAGGAGTATGCCTGCCAGCAACAGCAGACTGCGCAAGTTGAAGGCTCCGCGTCGGCAAGTCTGAATGCGCGGGATCAGCGCCCGCGCCGCCTGTTAAAGTCTGCGCCAGAATGCCGCGCCCGCTGTTCGTCAAAATCCGGCCATTCGCCCAGAAACTGCGTGACAGCCGTCTGTTCCGGCTGCTCGGGCCCAGGCTCACCGATCCGCGGCTGTGGTCGCTGAACCGCCGCACCATCACCATGGCCTTCGGCGCGGGCATTGCCATCTGCTTCATTCCACTGCCCATCCACCTGCTGGCCGGGCTCGTTGCGGCAATGATCTGGCACCTGAACGTGCCGACCCTGGTGGTCACCTCCACCTTCGTGAATCCGGTCACCGCCCTGCCCGTGTACTACTTCGCCTATCGCGTGGGCACGCTGCTGCTCGGTCAGCCGGAAGGGCACTTCGGATTCGCGCTGAGCTGGACCTGGCTGCAGAACGGGCTGGGTGCGATCTGGAAGCCCTTCCTGCTGGGCTGCCTGGTGTGCGCGGTGGTGGGCGGCTACGGCTCCTACCGGCTGCTGGAAGTGATCTGGCGCATCAGCACCATCAACCGCAAGAGCGCCCGGCGCGGGGCCGCACAGAAGCGCTACCCGCCGCTTTAGGAGACCTCAGGCGGCCTGAAGCCGCCCCTCGCGCAGCACCAGCACGCGGTCCATGCGTGCCGCCAGGCGTTCGTCGTGGGTCACCACGACCAGGCTGGTGCGCCGCTCGCGGTTGAGTTCCAGCATCAGGTCGAACACCTGCGCGGCATTGACCCCGTCGAGGTTGCCGGTGGGTTCATCCGCCAGCACCAGCGCGGGCATGGTGACCAGCGCGCGCGCCACCGCGGCACGCTGCCGCTCGCCACCGGAGAGCTGGTGCGGACGATGCGTGAGGCGCGCACCCAGCCCCACCCGCTCCAGCAGTTCGCGGGCACGGCGGGCTGCATCGGCAGCCGTCTCGCGCCGCACCAGCAGCGGCATGGCCACGTTCTCCAGCGCGGAGAATTCCGGCAGCAGGTGATGGAACTGGTACACGAAACCCAGCTGCCGGTTGCGCAGTTCGCAGCGCTCACGCTCGGACAGGGCATGGATGTCGCGACCGGCCACCGCCACCGTGCCGGCATCGGGTCGGTCCAGGCCACCCAGCACCTGCAACAACGTGGTCTTGCCCGAGCCTGAAGCACCGACGATGGCCAGGCGTTCGCCCGTGGCAACGGTGAGATCGGCATTGGCAAGCACCACCAGCTCGCCCCCGCCTTCGCGGAAGCTGCGCGATACGCCGCGTGCCGCCAGTACCACTTCACTCCCGGACGCAGGTGCGGCCTCAGCACTCATGGAATGTTCTCCTAATCATGTCGCAGCGCCTCTGCCGGCAGCACCCGCGCGGCCCGCCACGCGGGGTAGATCGTCGCCGCAAGGCACAGCAGCAATGCCACCAGGCCCACCTGCATCACATCGCCCAGCTGCACATCGGCAGGCAGGTCGCTGATCAGGTAGACCTTCGCGTCCATGAACTGCATGCCCGTGGTGCGTTCGAGCAGGTGCACCAGTGATTCCAGGTTGATTGCCAGCAGCGTGCCCAGCAGGATGCCCGCCGTCACGCCACAGATGCCGATCCAGGCACCCTGCACGCTGAAGATGCGCTGGATGTTGCCCGGCGCGGCGCCGAATGTCCGCAGGATGGCGATATCCGCCTCCTTGTCTTTCACCACCATCACCAGCGTGGCCACCACGTTGAACGCGGCGATGGCCACGATCATCGAGAGGATCATGAACAGCAGCGACTTGGTGAGCTGGATGGAACGGAAGAAGTTGGGAAGGATCTGCCTCCAGTCCTGCACGTAGTACAGGCCTCCGCCCCGTGCCACCGACAGGCTGTCTCCCACCTGCCTTACCAGGCGTGGTGCATCGGCGGGATCTTCCACCGTGAGCCGAACGCCGCGCATGGCATCGCCGAACTTCAGCAGCCGGGCTGCGTCCTCGACATGCACCAGGGCGAGCAGGCGGTCGTATTCGTACATGCCCGAGCGCAGCAGTCCTGTTACCGTGAAGCGTCGGCGACGCACCTCGAAGCCGGCCGGCGTCACGGTGCCTTCAGCCACCACCAGCACCACCGTATCGCCCACGGTGACACCCAGTTCCGCAGCCAGCTTTTCGCCGAGGATGATGCGCCAGCCCCGCGGCACCAGTTCGTGCACGCTGCCTTCCACCACCACCTTCGCAATGCCACCCGCCTCGGCCTCAAGCGCCGGATCGATACCACGGACCTTCGCGCCGGCCAGCCGCTCACCGGCCTGGAACATGCCCTCGGCTTCGATGTAGGGCACCGCACTCACCACACCCGGGGTCTTCAGCGCCAGCTCTCGCGCCAGCTTCCAGTCCGGCATCCTCTCCTCGTTGCCCTCCAGCGTGGCGTGCGCGGACACGGACAGGATGCGCGCGCGCAGTTCCTTCTCGAAGCCGTTCATCACCGACATCACCACCAGCAGCACGGCCACGCCCAGCATCAGGCCCAGCACGCTGATCAGCGTGATGAAGGAGAGGAAGCCGCGCCGCTGCCCCGAGCGCAGGTAGCGCGTGCCGATGAGCCATTCATAGCGTCCGGAGAGGCTCATTCATTCGTACCGCAAGGCTTCGGCGGGCGAGGTGGCCGCCGCGCGGCGCGCCGGGTAGATGGTGGCCAGCACCGTCAGCAGCAGCGCCGTGACCGCCACCAGCAGCACGTCGGTGACGTGTAGTTCCGAGGGCACCTCGGTGATGAGGTAGACGTCCGGATCGAACAGCGACACGCCGGCCACGTCGTACAGCACGCCGAGGATGGGGCCCACGTTCAGTGCCACCAGCACGCCCAGCACCACGCCGATGGCCACGCCCAGCCAGCCGATCATCAGGCCCTGGGCCACGAAGACACCCGCCACGGTGCGCGGGCTGGCGCCGAAAGTGCGCAGGATGGCGATGTCGGTGCGCTTGTCGGTGACCACCATCACCAGCATGGCCACGATGTTGAATGCGGCCACTGCGACGATCAGCATCAGGATCAGCGCCATCATGGTCTTCTCGATGCGGATGGCCCGGAAATAGCTGGCGTGTTCTTCGGTCCAGGCGGTGAAGCGCAGCAGCGGCTTGTCCGCAAACCGGTCACGCAGCTGCGCCGCCAGCCCGGGCGCCGCCATCGCATCGTCGAAGTCGATGTTCAGTCCTTCGGCGCGACTGCGCGCCGCTCCCAGCCCGGACATCACCTCCATGTTCACGTAGGCGATGTGGCCGTCCTGGTCCTGGATGCCTGCCTCGTACAGGCCGGCCACCACGAACTCGCGCATCTTCGGGTCCAGCAGGTCGCCGTCGACCACCACTGGCACCAGCAGCCGCACCGTGTCGCCGGGGGATACCGCGAGCAGGTCTGCAGCCCTGAGGCCCAGCAGGATGCCGCCGTCGCGTGCCATCGCCGGCAGGCTTCCCTCCAGCATCTTGGCGGCCAGCTGGGCCTGGGTGAATTCATCCGCGCCGCGCAACATCACGCCCACGGATTCCGGCTGGCGCACTGCCAGCACCTGCAACTGCGCATAACGTTCTATCCGGGCATCAGGCAGTGCCGCCTGCATTTCCCCGCGCAGCCCTGCCCAGTCGGGGGCCGGGTCCTCCGGCGCGGTCACGCGCAATGGCGCCTCCAGGTCGAGCAGACGGTCACGCAGCTCCGACTCGAACCCGTTCATCACGGAGAGGATCACAATCAGCGCCGCCACGCCTACCCCGACGCCAGCCAGCGACACCCAGGTGATGAAGGAGACGAAATAGCGATGCGCGCGTGCCCGCGCATAGCGAAGTCCGATGTACAGCGACAGGGGGTGGAACATGCGAAGGCCCGCATTCAAGCATGGGAGGGCCGGTTTGGCGACGCAATTCACGGAATTGGGCAGGCGTCCCCCGGTCGCAGGCCAGTGGTGCCGCAGGCTGTTATAGTCCCGGGCGTTATGAAAATCGCCATGGCACTGACGCTTGCGCTCGCCGCCATGCCGCTGGCCGCCGAAACGGTGGTGGTCGACGGCCAGGTCCAGCTGCGTCCCGTATCGGCCGACCTGCCCGCGCGCGGCACTTCGATGGCCAGGGTCGAGGAGCGTTTCGGCGCGCCGAAGACCCGCCACGCCGCTGTGGGCCAGCCGCCGATCACGCGCTGGGACTACGAGGGCTTCAGCGTCTATTTCGAGCACCAGCACGTCGTCCACGCCGTCGCCCACGAAGGCTGACCGACACGCTGACCGGCTCATGGATTCACGCTGCCCGCGGCGGCGTGAAGCGGCTATGCTGCGCGGCCCCGCCCGTACGCAAATGTCCCGCCTGATCCGCGATGAATCCCGTTCCCGTTCCCGCGCCGCCTGACAAGGGCCAGGCGCGGCTGTGGCCGCCGCTGCATTCCAGCGCGCGTGCACTGGCCCTGGCCCGGGCAGCCCGCGCCGACCGCCGCCTGTGGGTGGTGCTGGTGGAGGATGCCCGCCGCCTCGACCAGCTGCGGCGCGAACTCACCTTCTTCGCCGGCGACCTGCCGGTGATGCAGCTGCCCGACTGGGAAGTGCTGCCCTATGACCACTACTCGCCATTGCCCGACCTGGTGTCAGAGCGCATCGCCACGCTGGCGCGATTGCCGACCGCCTCCTCCGGCCTGCTGCTGGTCAGTGCCGAAACGCTGCTGCAGCGGCTGCCACCCGTGCCCTATATCGCCGGTCGCAGCTTCGAACTGGCCGTGGGCCAGCAGTTCTCGATGTCGCGCGTCAGTGAGCAGCTGGCGCGGGCAGGCTACAGCCTCGTCGCCCAGGTAGGCATGCCCGGGGAATTCGCGCTGCGCGGCTCGCTGTTCGATGTGTTTCCGATGGGCTATGCACAGCCGCTGCGCATCGACCTGTTCGACGACAGCATCGATTCCATCCGCCACTTCGATCCGGATACGCAGCGCTCGCTGGAGACGCTGCCGAAGGTGAGCCTGCTGCCGGCGCGCGAGGTGCCGCTGGATGAGGAAAGCGTGCGCGAATTCCGCCGCCGCTATCGCACCCGCTTCGAAGGGGATCCCACCCGCTCGGAGATCTACCGCGGCCTGAAGCAGAACACCGCGCCGGCAGGCATCGAGTTCTACCTGCCGCTGTTCTTCGAAGAGACCTGCGGCCTGGCCGACTACCTGCCGCGCGATTGCGTGCTGGCGCTGGATGGCAGCTTCGCCGCCAGCCTCGAGGGCGTGTGGCAGGCCATCCAGGCGCGTCATGAGGACCTGCGCCATGACATCGAGCATCCCGTGCTCGATCCGGTGGAGCTGTATTTCCCGCCGGCGCAGATGCTGGAGTGGATCGGCGGCAGCCAGCGCGTGGAGTTCCGCGCAACTTCTGCTGCCGGTGACGTTGGTGTGATCCCCGCCGTGCAGGGCCCTGCCCTGCGGCTCACGCTGCCACCCATGCTGACGCTCGACGCGCGCGCCGAGAATCCCCTGGCGCCACTGGCGGCGCTGCTGCAGCAGCAGGAGGGTCGCGTGCTGGTGGCTGCCGATTCGCCGGGCCGGCGCGAGCTGCTGCACGACCTGCTGCGCAGTGCCGGCATCGCACACGAAAACGTGGCCGGCTGGCAGGCCTTCCTCGACTCGCGTGCCCCGGTGGCATTGACCACCGCGCCCGATGTGGGCGGCCTGCAGGTAACCGACCCGCCGCTGCTGCTGCTGGCCGACGGCGAGATGTTCGGCCGGCATGCCCAGCAGGAACGTCGCCGCCGGCGCAGCCAGCTGGATCCCGCCGCCATCCTGCGCGATCTGCAGGCACTGGCCCCCGGCGCACCGGTGGTGCACGAGCAGTACGGCGTGGGCCGCTACGTGAGCCTGGTGGTCATGCAGGTGGCCGACCAGGACGGCGAGTTCCTGGTGATCGAATACGCCGGCGGTGACCGCATCTACGTGCCGGTGAGCGCACTGCACCTGGTGAGCCGCTATACCGGTGCCGCACCCGATGCAGCGCCGCTGCACAAGCTGGGCACCGACCAGTGGGCAAAGGCACGTCGTCGCGCCGCCGAGCAGCTGCGTGATGTGGCCGCCGAACTGCTCGACCTTTATGCCCGCCGCCAGGCTCGCAAGGGCACGCCGCTGGATGCGGACGAAAACGAATACCGCGCCTTCGCCGCGGCCTTCCCCTTCGAGGAAACCGCCGACCAGCAGGATGCCATCACTGCCGTGCTGAAGGACATGGCCGGCGAGCGGCCCATGGATCGCGTGGTGTGCGGCGACGTGGGCTTCGGCAAGACCGAGGTGGCCATGCGCGCTGCCTTCGTGGCCGTGCAGGCCGGGCGGCAGGTGGTGGTGCTGGTGCCCACCACCCTGCTGGCCGAGCAGCACACGGCCAATTTCCGCGACCGCTTCGCCGACCTGCCCGTGCGCATCGAATCGCTGTCGCGCTTCCGTTCGGCAAAGAGCTCTGCCGCCGTGCTCGACGAGCTGGCCAGCGGGCGGGTGGACATCCTGGTTTCCACCCATCGCCTGCTGCATGCCGAGCCGCGCTTCAAGGACCTGGGCCTGGTGATCATCGACGAGGAACACCGCTTCGGCGTGCGCGACAAGGAGAAGCTGAAATCGCTGCGCGCGGAAGTGCATGTGCTCACGCTCACCGCCACGCCCATCCCGCGTACACTGAACATGGCCATGGGCGGGCTGCGCGACCTGTCGCTGATCACCACGCCGCCGGCCGGTCGCGTGGCCATCCGCACCACGGTGGGTGAATGGAATCCGTCGGTGATCCGCGAGGCGGTGATGCGCGAGCTGCGCCGCGGCGGCCAGATCTACTTCGTGCACAACGAGATCGACACCATCGCGAAGATCGCCGCCGACCTGCAGCGCATCGTGCCCGAGGCGCAGATCCGTACCGGCCATGGCCAGATGCGCGAGCGCGAGCTGGAGCAGCTGATGGTGGACTTCTACCACCGGCGCTTCGACATCCTCCTCTGCACCACCATCATCGAGAGCGGCATCGACGTACCCACGGCCAACACCATCCTCATCAACCAGGCCGACCGGCTGGGCCTGGCACAGCTGCACCAGCTGCGCGGCCGCGTGGGCCGCTCCCACCACCGCGCCTTCGCGCACCTGATGGTGCCCTCGCTGAAGGGGCTTTCGGAAGATGCGAAGCGGCGCCTGGAAGCCATCGAATCGATGGAGGAGCTGGGCTCCGGCTTCGTGCTGGCCACGCATGACCTTGAGATCCGCGGCGCCGGCGAGTACCTGGGCGAGGCGCAGAGCGGCGAGCTCACCGAGGTGGGCCTGAGCATGTACATGGACATGCTGGCATCCACCGTGCGTGCGCTGAAGGCCGGCAAGGATCCGGCCGACGTGCCCGCCACCGCGGCCACGGAGGTGAACCTGCACCTGCCGGCGTTACTGCCTTCCGACTACATCAATGACGTGCAGACGCGCCTGGCCCTGTACAAGCGCATCGCGGCCGCACCCGATGCCGCCACGCTCGATGAGCTGCAGACCGAGGTGGGAGACCGCTTCGGCACGCTGCCCGAGGCGGCGCAGCGACTGTTCCAGGTGGCGCGGCTCACGCAGCGCTGCCGCGCCGCGGGCATCCGGCGCCTGGACGTCGGCGGCAGCACCAGCCACGTGGTGTTCGAGGAGCAGAACAGCGTGGATCCGGCCACGGTGATCCGCCTCATCCAGCGCGAGGCGAAGACCTGGCGCCTGGAAGGCCAGCTGAAGTTGCGCATTGCGCTGGGCGCCGAGCCCGCCGACCGGCATGCGCTGGCCACCTCGCTGCTGGACCGCCTGCTGGCCAGAGCCCGCTCGTGAGGGCTCTCGCTGCAGGCCGGATGAGGCAGGACACTGTCTGGCATGACACTGGCGGGGAGGATGCCTAGAATGGACCGCATGACCCAGCCCACCGGCATTGCGCGGCGCCTGCTGCTGGCCGCCGCCCTCACCTGCCTTGCCGTCCCGGCAATGCCGCAGTCCAGCGGCAGCTACGTGGTGGAGATCCTGGTATTCCGCAATGGCGAGGCCGCGGGTGCACTGGCCGAGGCTGCCGCAAGGGTCCGGGTGACCGGTGACGATGTGGCCGCGACCACTGTCAGCTCCCGCAAGCTCGGCGGCAGCGTCACCCGCCTCAACAACCGCAACCTGCGAGTGCTCGGCCACGCGGCGTGGAAGCAGGCGCCCTCGGGCTGGAAATCCCGTCGCGGGGTTTCCACTTCGCAGCTCGGCCTGCCGGGCATGGACGGCAAGGTGATCCTGGAACGTGGCGAGTTCATGCACCTGGGGCTCGACATGGTCGTGGAGGACGGTGGCAAGCGCTACCACCTCGACGAGGTGCGGCAGGTGAAGCTCGACGAGATCCAGTACTTCGACCACCCCGCCATCGGCGTGATCGCCATCGTCAGCCGCGACGGCTGATCAGTCCGGCGCCTGGTTGAGGCCGCCACGCAAGTCGCGCTTGGCCTCCTGCAGGGCTTTTTCCGCGCGCTGCACCAGCCGCCCCGGCGTCTCTTCCTCGCGATCCGGCAGTACCGTGGCCAGGCCTGCCGTCACCGTGACGAACTTCTGCAACGGCGAGCGAGGATGGTGGATCTTCATCTCGGCGATGCGGCGCACATTGCCGGCTGCATGATCGACGATGCCGCTCACCCCTTCGCCATCGCGATGCACCGCCAGCACGCCGATGCAGCCCTCGCGCCAGATGCCCACCACGTCAGAGCCGCGGCGGAAACCCCCCGCGATGCTGCGCGCAATGCGACGGAAACAGGCATCACCACCGGACTTGCCGTAGGTGGCGTTGTAGCTGGCCAGCGCGTCGATGTCGTACAGCACCAGCGTGAGCGCCTTCTGCTCCCGGCGCGCGATCAGCCATTCGCGGTCCAGCAGCTCGTTGAACCAGGCGCGCGAGGAAAGGCCGGTGATCCGGTCCTCGCGCAGCCAGCCAGGCAGGCCCTCCTGGCCCTTGTCTGCCTGCCGCAGCCGGCCCGCGGCGTCACGACAGAAGGCGATGAAATGGGTGAGCTGGCCCGCCTCGTCACGCAGCGGCTGCAGTGTCAGTTCGTTCCAGAACATCCCGCCGCTCTTGCGATAGTTGCGCAACAGCACACGACAGTGTTCGCCGCGCGAGATGCACTCGCGCAGGCGGCGCAACCCTTCCTGCTCCCGATCGGTACCCTGCAGCAGGCGCAGGTTGCTGCCCAGTACTTCCGGCGCGGAGTAGCCGGTGAGCTGCACGAACGCGGCATTCACATACACCACCGGATGATCCGGTGCGCCGGCATCGCAGACCGCGATACCCTCCGGTGCGGAATCGAGAACCCTTTGGAAAAAGGCGCCATCCAGTTGGTGCATGTCGGGTACCGGGTTGTCGCGGATCAGGTCAGGGTCAGTTCGGGTGGCCGTTCGCAGCGTGCAAGCCACGCGCGGCACTGGCGGTATTGTGCCGAGGCGAGCAGGGCCTCGCGTGCCGGCGCCTCGCGGCCACGCATCAGCCGCACCCGTGCCTGGCTGGCGGGACCTGGCACATGGCGCATGCCATCGAGCAGCCGCGTCACCTGCGCGCGCTGGTTGCACACGGGCAGCACATCACAGCCGGCCTCCAGAGCAGCCTCTGCCCGCTCGATGATGCCTCCAATCACGCTGGCGCCTTCCATGGTCAGGTCGTCTGCGAACACCACCCCGCGGAAGCCAAGCTCCCCGCGCAGGTAATCGGTGACCCAGCGGCTGGAGAAGCTGGCCGGCACGGAATCCACCGCGGGAAACAGCACGTGCGCCACCATCACCGCGGAAAGTTCGTTGGCGATCAGGCGCCGGTACGGGAGCAGGTCTTCGGTGAGGTCCGCCAGCTCGCGCCGGTCCACCGGCAGCGCCAGGTGCGAGTCGGCCACCACGGCGCCGTGGCCGGGAAAGTGCTTGGCCGTTGCGGCCATGCCCGCCTCGCGCATGCCGGCCACTGCCGCCAGCGCCAGCTTCGCGACCACCTCCGGATCACGGTGGAAGGCGCGATCGCCAATCACCCCGGAGACGCCGTAGTCCAGATCGACGCAGGGCGCGAACGAGTAGTCGATGCCCACCGCCCGAAGCTCCGCGGCCATCAGCCAGTTCAGGGAGCGGGCCATGGCCACCCCCTGGCCAGGATCCAGGTCGTACTCCTGCCCCACCCTGCGCATGGGTGGCAGCACCGAGAAGCCGGCGCGGAAGCGCTGCACGCGGCCGCCCTCGTGGTCCACCGCCACCAGCAGCGGCGGCGAGCGCACGCCACGGATATCGGCCACCAGCCCAGCCAGCTGCGAGGGGTTGTCGTAGTTGCGCGTGAACAGGATCACGCTGCCGACCAGCGGATGGCCCAGCACCTCGCGGTCTTCCGGCGTCAGGGTCTTGCCGGCAACATCCACCATCAGCGGGCCCAGGGTCACGACTACCTCTCTTCAGGAATGGTCTGGTCCGTGCAGTATCGCCACGGATTCAACGTGGCTGGTATGCGGGAACATGTCGACGATACCCGCGGAACGCAGCGAAAAACCATGCTCCGTTACCAGAATCCCAAGGTCGCGGGCGAGGCTGCCGGGATGGCAGGACACATAGGCCAGCCGCCGCGGAGCCAGCCGGGCCAGTGCCGGCAGCACATCCAGCGCGCCGGTGCGCGGCGGATCCACCAGCACATGCGAATAGCCGGCGCCGCCGGCCAGCGCCAGGCAGCGCTGCACGGCCTCCTCGCCAGCCAGGTTGGCGACATGGAAATGCACGTTGCCAAGGCCATTGGCGGCCGCGTTGGCCTGCGCACGGGCGATGAGCCCGGCATCCCCTTCAATACCCACCACGCGCTGCGCGCGTGTCGCCAGTGGCAGGGTGAAATTCCCGAGGCCACAGAAGAGGTCGAGCACCACCGACTGCGCATCCAGTTCCAGCCGTCCCAGCACGTGCTGGATCAGCAGGCGGTTCATCTCGCCATTGACCTGGATGAAATCCGCCGGCTGGAAGGCCAGCTTCAGGTCATATTCCGGCAAGCCGTACCACAGCGAAGGTGCGTCACCGCCAAGAGTCTCGAGCTGGTCGGGCCTGCCCGCCTGCAGCAGTATGCGCAGCCCGTGCTGGCGTTCGAATGCCTCGAGCAATGCACGGTCAGCTGCCGAAGGTGGATCCAGCACACGCACCACCAGCACGGTGAGTGCATCACCAATGGCCGCCTCGATCTGGGGAATGCGGGCGGGGATCGAAAGGGAGGTCACCAGCCGCGACAGCTCGCCGATGAGCGTGCCGACTTCCGGCCGCAGCACCGGGCACTGCTCCACCTCGGCCACGTAGCTGCTCATCTTCTCGCGGAAGCCGACCAGGGAGCGTCCCCTGGCATGCACGAACCGTGCGCCCAGACGCGCGCGCCGCCGGTAGCCCCAGGGTTCGCCGGACAGCGGTGGCAGCCATTCCAGCGGTTCGACCTTGCCGATGCGCCGCAACGCCTCGCGCAGCTGCGCATCCTTCATCTGCAGCTGGGATGCCGGGGCGAGGTGCTGCAGGGAGCAGCCGCCGCAGGTACCGTAGTGCGGGCAGCCAGGGGCAATGCGATCCGGTGCGGGCTCGAGCACGGCCACCAGCTCGGCCTCATCGTGGCTGCGCTGGCGGCGCCGCGTGCGGTATTCCACCAGCTCGCCGGGCAATGCGCCGGCCACGAACACAGTCTTGCCGGCTCCGCGCACCACGCCCCAGCCATCGTGGTTGAGGCCATCGACGCGGGCGGTGACGATCTCGCTTACTGCGACGCGTGCGCGGGCCATGCGGCGAGGAACTCCTGGTGGTGCGGCTCGCCGGAGGCGGCCAGCAGCTCGCGCAACCGTGCGCACTCGGCATCATGGTCCGCCGGCGTGAGGCGGCCGCGCATGCGCTCGAAGGCCAGGTACACCAGGAAGGTGTTCAGCACATCGGTCTCGCAGTAGCGGCGGATGCCGACGATGTTGCCGGCGCGGAAGGCATCCCATACCTGGTCGCCAGAGAATCCCAGCTTGCCCGGCAGGCCGAGCAGCAGCGCCATGTTCGACAGCGAGGCGCGCGCCCGTGCCTGGAAGCCCGACAGCACGTCCATCAGGTCCAGATGGCGCCAGTGGAAGCGGCTGAGGTAGTTGTTGTAGCGGAAGCTGCTGTCCTCCTCGCCGGTCTCCCAGTAGCGCGCCGCGCGCACGCCGTGCAGCATGCAGCGGTAATGCAGCACCGGCAGGTCGAAACCGCCGCCGTTCCAGGACACCAGTTCGGGCGTGAGCCGCTCGATGCCCTCGAAGAAACGCTCCAGCAGTTCCCGCTCGCTGCTGGTGGGGTCTCCGAGGCTCCACAGCCTGAGCTGGTCGCCCCGCCGCAGCAGGCAGGCAATGGCCACTACACGCTGCTGTTCCAGCGGCAGGAAATCATTGCCGCTGTGCTGGCGGCGCAGCGCAAACATTGCGCTGGCGACCTGCGGATCGGAGAGGCCGTGCAGGTCGAGCGCGCGGCGCCCGTAATCCACGTCGGGCACGGTCTCGATGTCGAACACCAGCTGCGTCAACGGCGCGCCTCCAGCATCAGGGCCTTCATCTCGCGCACTGCGACGCCCAGCCCGGTGAACAGGGCACGGCCGATGATGGAGTAGCCGATGTTCAGCTCGATGATCTGGGGGATCGCCGCCACCGGCTGCACGTTGTGGTAGTCGAGCCCGTGGCCCGCATGCACCGCAAGGCCCAGGTTGCTGGCCAGCCGCGCCGCCTCGCGCAGCCGTTCGAGTTCATGCGCCCGCGCCGCACCGATGGCCTCCGCGTAGGAGCCGGTGTGCAGCTCCACCACTGCGGCGCCGCTGGCGCGTGCCGCCTCGATCTGCGGGACCTCCGGATCGATGAACAGCGACGTACGGATACCCGCCGCAGTGAGGCGTGCCACCGCCTCGCGCAGCAGGGACTGCTGTCCCGCCACGTCCAGCCCGCCCTCGGTGGTGAGCTCGGTGCGCTTTTCGGGCACCAGGCAGCAGTCGGTGGGTTTCAGGCGCAGGGCGATGTCCAGCATCTCCTGCGTCGCGGCCATCTCCAGGTTCAGCCGCGTCCGCATCAGTGGCAGCAGCGCGAACACGTCGCGGTCGATGATGTGCCGGCGGTCCTCGCGCAGATGCATGGTGATGCTGTCCGCACCGGATTGCTCGGCCAGCAGCGCCGCATGCACGGGATCCGGATGCCGGGCGCGGCGTGCATTGCGCACGGTACCCACGTGGTCCACGTTCACGCCAAGCGCGATGGATGTGTTCTGGCTCATCTTGGTGCTGCCTGCCAGCTGCGTTCGAATTCCTTCAGCGAGCGCGCCACCTCGCGGGTGCGCAGCTGCCTGCCCTCCAGGCATTCGGCCATGCGCGCCTTGAGCACCGGGCGCATGCGCTCCAGGGCCTGCGCGTCCGCAAAGGTTTCCTCGTCCAGGCCCGCGATGCCGTAACCGAGCAGATCGAGCAGGCGCTTCTCGAACAGGCGCAGCACCCTTTCCTGTGCGGATTCGCGCCGCAGGCCGGCCAGCGCCGCGCGATAGCACTCGAACAATTCCGGCTGCGGATCGTGGCGCACGGTGAGCGACAGCACCAGCTCCGAGCAATACCAGGCGGACATCAGCCGCGCGGAAGGCAGCGCCTCGGGCACCATGGTGGCGTGGTCCGGTTCGGCGCCGGTGAGCCGCGGTGCCTCACCCCGCCCCGCCCAGGACACCAGCAACGGCACAAAGGGTTGCAACACGCCGGCCAGCCGCGCATGTGCGCCGCGTACGCCGCGTGCAAAAACCGAAAGCCGGCCGTGGGAGGCGGTGAACAGCTCGAAGATGCTGCCGGAATCCTCCCAGGGACGCCGGTGCAGCACGAAGGCCGGCACGTGCTCGGCTTGCTGCACTATTCCCCCTCCACACCGAGCTGGCGCAGGGCCAGGGCATCGTCGGCCCAGTCCTCGCGCACCTTCACCCACAGGTTCAGGTGCAGGCGCCGTCCGAGCAGTTCGTTCAGCTCCCGTCGCGCGGCGGAGCCAATGCGCTTGAGCCGCTCGCCACGGGCACCGATCACGATGGGCTTGTGGCCGGCCCGGTCCACCCAGATGACAGCCGATACCACCAGTTGCCCGTCCTCCTCCTCGCCGGTGGCTTCCACCTCGACGGCAATGCCGTAGGGCAGCTCCTCGGTGAGTTCCAGCGTGAGCTTCTCGCGGATGATCTCGGCGATGCGGAAATTCTGGCCGCGGTCGGTGAGCTGTTCGGGCGGGAACAGCGGTGGGGATTCCGGCAGGTGGCGCGCGATGATGGCGAGCAGACGCTGCACGTGGGCGGCGTCGAGCGCCGACACCGGCACGATCTCGGCAAAATCATGGCGCGCGCCAAGCGCCGCCAGGTAAGGCAGCAGCTTCTCTCGCGGCTGTGCCTTGTCCACTTTGTTGACCACGGCGATCAGGGGCCGGCCCGACTCCTTCGCGCGCGCCAGGGCCAGCTCATCCTCGCGGCCGAAGCGCAGCGCCTCCACCACATAAAGAACGAGGTCCGCATCCAGCGCCGCGGCGGCCGCAGTGCGGTTCATCGCGCGGTTGAGTGCCCGTCCCTCCTGCAGGTGCAGGCCGGGCGTATCGACGAAGGCAATCTGGGCATCGGGCAGGTTCACCAGTCCCAGAACGCGATGGCGCGTGGTCTGGGGGCGCGGCGTGACGATGGAAATCTTGCTGCCGGTCAGTGCGTTGAGCAGCGTGGACTTGCCCACGTTGGGCCGGCCGATCAGGGCCGCAAATCCGCAGCGGTGTATGCCGCCGCTCACGCCCGCCACCGCCGTTCCAGCTTGTCGAGTACGGCCTCTGCCGCCTGCTGTTCGGCGCGGCGCCGGCTGGATCCACTGCCCCTGGCCTCCAGCAGCAGTTCCTCGCGCACCAGGCGGGCTTGGCATCGCACCGAGAACACCTGCTCATGCGGATCGCCGGTGGTGCTTTCAAGCACGTATTCAGGCAGGGGTTCGCCGCGCCCCTGCAGCAGTTCCTGCAGGCGCGTCTTGGCATCTTTCAGGCCGCCTTCCAGGCGCAGCGAGGCGAGCTGGTCGGCGTAGAGTCGCAGGATCAGCGCCCTGGTCTCTTGAAGTCCGGCTTCCAGGTAGACCGCCGCGAACAGCGCTTCGGTGGCGTCGGCGAGGATGGACTCGCGACGGAATCCCCCGGTGCGCAGCTCGCCACTGCCCAGGTGCAGCATCGAGCCGATGCCGATGCTGGCACCGATTGCCGCCAGCGGCGCGCTGCTCACCAGCCGCGCACGCAGGCGGCTGAGGTCGCCCTCGTCCGCCGCCGGGAAGCGATTGAAAAGCTCAGCGGCGATCACCATGCCAAGCACGGCGTCGCCAAGGAATTCGAGTCTTTCATTGTTGTCTTGGTGGGCGCTGCGATGGGTGAGCGCCATGCGGTGCAGGTCGATGCGGAGCGGACCGCGCCCCAGCAGGCCATGCAGCCAGCTGGAAAGCGCCTCTTCTGCAGCGCCGGATTGCGCGGACGGCGCCGTCATGATCGCATCGCCTGCTACCTGATAGGCACACGCTTGTCGAAGGTCACCAGCAGCTGGATGCTGCCGAACAGCGGCGCCAGGCGGTCATAGCTGGCCTGGATCTCCCAGCCCTCGCCATCGCGCGTGACCTGGATGTCGGAGGGCTCGGGAAACTCGATGCCCTCGATATCGAAGCGGCGCGCTATTGCCCGCCGCACCTCGGCCACGTTGACAGTCGTGCCGCCGCCGCTCTCATCAGCAACCTGCTCCACGGACTTGGCTACCTTCATGTGGTTCAGGTAGATGGGCGTGAGCCGGATGCCGGCATAAACCACGATGGCCACCGGCACCAGCAGCACGATCCAGCCGATGAAAGTGATACCCGCCTGCTGCCTGCGCATACCTTCTCCCTAGTTGATCCGCTCGCCGATGCGGCTCCAGTCGATCAGCCGCTTCCAGCGGCGGTCCCAGTCGAAGCTGAACCAGACACGCTTGGCGCTGCCCACCAGGTTCTGCTCGGGGACAAATCCCCAGCGCCCGTCGGGGCCCCAGTAGCGGCCATCTTCGCTGTTGTCGCGATTATCGCCGATCATGAGGTAGTTGCCATCAGGGACGGTGACCTCGTCCTGGTCGCCGTTGTCGGTGATTCCCCCGCCATCGATCAGGTCCGCATCTTCCACGCAGGGGTAGCTGCGACCGATGCGCCGGTCACAACCCGGCAACGGGGCACTGGGCAGGGGATGAGCGGTGAGGCAGGACAGCACCTGGTGACGGTGGTTGCCGGTCTGCACCTCGTTCAGCCGCATGTTCTCGTAGCAGCCGTCGGAGTAGCGACCCTTCCCGGTTTCCGGCAGGGGCTCGCCATTGACATAGATGCGGTCGCTCATCACCTTCACGCGGTCGCCCGGCAGCCCGACCACGCGCTTGATGTAGTTGATGGAGGGATCACGCGGATAGCGGAACACCACCACATCGCCCCGCTCCGGCAGCCCCAGGTCGAGGATCTTGCGGTTCAGCACCGGCAAGCGCAGCCCGTAGCTGAACTTGTTGACCAGGATGAAATCCCCGTCGTGCAGGGTGGGCATCATCGAGTCGGAAGGAATGCGGAAGGGCTCGAACATGAAGGAGCGCAGCACCAGCACCACCACCACGACTGGAACCATGCTGCGCGCGTAGTCGACAGTGCCCGGCTCGGGCACGGCTTCCGGCCGCTGCCCGGCGGCCACCGCCGCGCGCCGACGCGCCGGCGCCAGCACCCAGTGGTCCAGTGACCAGATGAGGCCACCCACTACCGAAATCACCACCAGCACAAGAGCGAAGTCCAGCCGCTCGGAACGGAACAGCCGCAGCGCGCCGGCCACCAGTACCACGGGCAGCACGGCATAGACCGCCTTCAGCCAGCCCGGATCCTCAACCGTCGCGGGCAGCGCCTTCAGGCGCCGGCGCGGGCGCAGGAACCAGTCGTCGACCACCGCGATGACCAGCACCGGCCAGAGCAGCAATGACAGCAAGTAGATGATCTGCTCGAACACGCGCGTCTCCCTGCCCTATTTCCTGCCGACCTTCAGCACCGCGAGGAAGGCTTCCTGGGGTATTTCCACCGAGCCTACCTGCTTCATGCGCTTCTTGCCTTCCTTCTGCTTCTCCAGCAGCTTGCGCTTGCGCGAGATGTCGCCGCCGTAGCACTTGGCCAGCACGTTCTTGCGCAGCGCCTTCACCGAGGCGCGCGCGATCACATGCGTGCCGATGGCCGCCTGCACCGCCACCTCGAACATCTGCCGCGGGATCAGCTCCTGCATCTTGTCCACCAGTTCACGGCCGCGGTTATACGCCGCATCCTTGTGCACGATGATCGACAGTGCATCGACCTTGTCGCCATTGATGAGGATGTCCAGCTTCGCCAGCGGCGCCGCCGCGAAGTGGCTGAACTCGTAGTCGAAGGAGGCATAGCCGCGGCTCACGCTCTTCAGGCGGTCAAAGAAGTCGAGCACCACTTCGGCCAGCGGCAGCTGGTACTGCAGCGACACCTGCGTGCCCAGGTAGAGCATCTTCTTCTGCACGCCACGCTTCTCGCTGCACAGCTGCAGCACGCCACCCACGTGCTCCGGCGGCACCAGGATGTTGGCGGTGATGATGGGCTCGCGCAGCTCGGCCACCTCGTTCAGCGGCGGCAGGCGCGCGGGGTTGTCGACGTAGGCCACGCCGCCGTCGGTCTTGCCCACCTCATACACCACCGTAGGGGCGCTGGTGATCAGCGTGAGGTTGTACTCGCGCTCCAGGCGCTCCTGCACGATGTCCATGTGCAGCAGGCCGAGGAAGCCGACGCGGAAGCCGAATCCCAGGGCCGTGGAGACTTCCGGCTCGTAGTGCAGAGCCGAGTCATTGAGCCTGAGCTTGGCCAGCGCATCGCGGAAGGCCTCGTAGTCCTCGGTATTGACCGGGAAAAGGCCCGCGAACACGCGCGGCTGCACGGTCTTGAAGCCGGGCAGCGCCTCGGACGCCGGCCGCGCATCGCCGGTGATGGTGTCACCCACCGGGGCGCCGTCGATCTCCTTGATGCCGGCCACCACGAAGCCCACATCGCCCGCAGCCAGCTGCGGCAGCACCACCGACTTGGGCGTGAAGCGGCCGAGCTTGTCCACCAGGTGCGCCCGCCCGGTGGACATCACGCGGATTTTCTCGCCAGGCTTCAGCGTGCCATTGACCACGCGCACCAGCGACACGACACCCACATAGTTGTCGAACCAGGAGTCGATGATCAGCGCCTGCAAGGGGCCGTCGCGGTTGCCCTTGGGCGCAGGGATGCGCCGCACCAGCTCGGCCAGCAGTTCCGGCACGTTCTCGCCGGTCTTGGCGGACACGCGCACCGCGTCTTGCGCGTCGATGCCGATGATGTCGGCGATCTCCCTGATCACTCGATCAGGCTCTGCCGACGGCAGGTCGATCTTGTTGAGCACGGGCACCACCTCCAGCCCCTGCTCGATGGCGGTGTAGCAGTTGGCCACGCTCTGCGCTTCCACGCCCTGCGCGGCGTCCACCACCAGCAGTGCGCCCTCGCAGGCGGCCAGGCTGCGCGAGACCTCATAAGAGAAGTCGACGTGGCCCGGGGTATCGATGAGGTTCAGCTGGTAGCGCTGCCCGTCCGGCGCAACATGGAAGAGAGTGACGCTCTGCGCCTTGATGGTGATGCCGCGCTCACGCTCCAGCGCCATGTTGTCGAGCACCTGGGACTGCATCTCGCGATCGGCCAGGCCGCCGCAGATCTGGATCAGCCGGTCGGCGAGCGTGGACTTGCCATGGTCGACGTGGGCGATGATCGAGAAATTGCGGATCGCGGATTGTTCGCTGGACAAGATGGGGTCCGGAGGGATCGGTTAGGCAGTCGGGCATTCTACCCCAGTCGGGGTCATCGCTGCCGCAGCAGCCGGATCAGCTCCGCACGGTCCAGCCGGTGCTCGCAGACCTTCACCCCGCCCCAGAGCAGCACGGGGATGTCCAGCCCGTAGCGGCGGGCAAGGTCGGGGTCGGAATCCACATCGAGGAGGCGCAGTGGTGGCAGGGCCATCTGCTGCCCCAGGACATGCAGGTCGTCCTCGAATTGCGCGCACAACCCGCACTCCGGACGGGTCAGCAGCAGCAGCTCGTCACTCAGGGCGGAAGGCCTTGGCAATGGCTTCGGCAGCGGCCAGGGGCAGCTCGCCCACCACGCTGACCCGCACTCCGTCGGTCACCATCTGGTATCCGGAGTTGCCGCCATCGAACGTGTCGCCTCCCTCCTTGGTGTCGGTGCTGGCGGGTGCCAGGAACACCTCGGCCCACGTCACCCCGTCGGAAACGATGAAACGAGAACGCGGTCCGGTTGTCCGCGGCTGGGGCGACCGCGCGCCGGCCGTCTGCCCGCCGAAACGCCAGATCCGGTAGCCGGCCGGCATCAGGCTCATCTGCGGCAGCAGCGCACGCTTCAGTCGTGCGTCGTAGAACGGCATGCCCTTGTCCCGGTCGTACCCCTTGAAGGTGCTGAAATCCACATCGACCCGCAACTGCTCGTCGGGAATGTCGGCAGGCAGAAGCGGGACATTGATGAAGGTGAAGGCAATCTCCTTCACCACTGCACCGCTGCGCGTGACCCGCTGCAGCTTGAGCGGCATTGCGCTTCCCGTCTCAAGCCAGAGGCGATACCCGAGGCGCAGGTCATCCTTCGGTTCGATACGGATCATCTGCACGTCACGGCCAAGGAGCCGTGTGCGGCCGGCGTCGCTGATGTCGTAAAGACGGGCGGACTCCGCGTCGAGGCCATTGAGCGTCTGGATGTAGCCGAAGCTGCGGGTACGGATGGACTTGATGACTATCCGCCGCTTGGGAAAGTATTCGGAGAACTGGTCACCCTTGCGCCGCTGCTCGTAGCCGGAACCATCCCTGGCCACGACGCGCTCCATCATCTCCCCGTCCTTGAACCGGTGGACAATGCGCAGCTCCTGGCGCCCCTCGTCGGAGCGGCGCTCGAGGACGCCGTCGAAGTTGCCTTCGATCAGCACCTTGTTCATGCGCTGGATCCAGCCGAACAACTCAGCCGGAGGGCCTGACTGTCCGGCGGATGCGGTCGCGGCAGCGAAGGCCAGCGCCACGGCCGCCAGGCGCGCAAACGGCATTCTGATCCCGTACAACATCAGTACTAGCGCAGGGCGTTGATCTGGTCGGCGGTCAATTCAGTGGCCCCTGCAGCCTCGATCTCGTAGCTGGAACGGAGGGCGGAGGCCGCCTCCTCGCTATGCGCAACCAGGTAGTGGCTGAGCGAAACATCCAGCGGGCGACCCACCGGTGCCGGAGAGTTCTCGCCAGGTGTGGTGTAGCCGGCGGGTGCCGGATCCACCACCAGCGCACCGGCAGGCGCCGCTGAGCTGCTGCCCTGCGCGATCTGCACGGCGTCGGCGGCGATGGGTCCCATCTGGCGCACCACGAAGATGGACAGCAGGGCTACGCCAGCGGCGATGGCCCCACCCAGGGCTCCGCGGGAGAGCAGCGAGGCGCGCGGCGAACGGCCGGATGCCGCGGCGCCACGTGCAGGCAATACCGCGACGTTGAGCTCGCGTTCGCCAGCGAGCCGTGACTTCACGCGATCAGCCACGCTGACCTGCGCGGCAATGGGATCGCCGCGCAGGCAGGCCCCGATCAGCGCATAACGCTCCCAGCTGTGCTGCATCCGGGTATCGCGCAGCGCGCGCCGGATGACCATTGCCGCCTGCTGCTCCGGCAGTTCGCCGTCGAACAATGCCGACAACTGACTGCTGTGTTCCTGCTCTTTCATCCCGACTCCTCAGCGCGACCCAGTCCGCCCTCGAACACTTCCGACAACTTCCGGTCGATGGCCTCGCGGGCGCGGAATATACGCGACCTCACGGTGCCGACCGGGCAGTCCATCGCCTGCGCGATGTCCTCGTAACTCAGTCCCTCCAGCTCGCGCAGCACGATGGCGGTGCGCAGGTCTTCGGGCAGCGCGTCGATGGCCTGGTTGACCGTCGCGCGGATCTCCTCGGTGGCCAGCAGGCTCTCCGGTGTGTCCGGGTCGGCCAGCCGCGCCTGCATCGAGTGCGACTCCTCCACGTTCTGCATGTCGAGGTCGAACTCCACCGGATTGCGGTCACGCGACACCAGTGCGTTCTTGGCGGTGTTGATCGCGATCCGGTATAGCCAGGTGTAAAAGGCACTGTCACCCCGGAACTGGGGCAGGGCCCGATACGCCTTGATGAATGCTTCCTGTGCCACGTCCTCCGCGTCGGCCGGGTCGCGCATGTAGCGCGACACCAGCTTCACCACCTTGTGCTGGTACTTCCGGACTAGCAGGTCGAAGGCCGACTTGTCGCCCCGCTGTACCCGCTGGACCAGCCCCAGGTCTCCGGTGTCGGGAGTCATGGATGGAGCCATCGTTCCCGCAACCGGCACCCGCACGGCATGCCTGTGGGATGGACTGCCGGAACCTGCAAAAGTTCGGTTCGGGCGGCCATCGGGGCGAGAAAAACGAAGCTGTTCAAGACGGTTATCGTGCGCCACGTGTTGGTTCACCTGAGTGTAGCGCAGTCGCCCGCGCTGGCGACGCCTGCGGGCAGCGCAATGCTGTCGTGCAACATCCCATCTGCGACCCAGGTCGGGCAGTACGCCGACAGAAGTGATTCCCCGGCTGGATTAGCGTGGTTCCAGCATCCTGATTTGGAGGCCATCATGAAGCACAGGTCCGGAACCGACAGCACCCCACCGAACACGCCCGCGCGCGGCCCGCGCAGCAACCCCGGCAACACCGAGGCGGGCATCGGACACACCCGCGGCCAGGACCGTCCTGGCAGCGTGCGCCGCGGACGCCATGGCGCCAATCCGCGGCCCGGCGACGTTCACCGCGTGCCACCCGGGCGGTGAGCGACAGCCGCCATGCGTCGGCGCAGTGCCGCCAGCTGTACCGGGTCCACGTTGTCAGGCCCGAGCAGCAGGCGGCGCGTGCCGGTGTCCGCACGCAGCACCAGCAGCAGCCACAAACCAAGTCGCATGCTGCAGGGCTGCAGCGTGGCGGGCTCCACCGTGCCGTCCGCTTCCAGCAGATGGATGCGCCCATCCGCGGCCAGCAGCAGGCGCAGCGCCGGCTGCGCTGAGGATCTGTGGCAGCGGCACTGCCACACCAGTGCCCCTGCGAGCACAGCCACCATGCCGGCTACCAGCAGATGTCCCAGCAGAACCAGCTGCGCGAGGTAGACACCCAGCAGTCCGTGGAGCAGCCAACGGCCCTTCTGCGCTACGGGCGAGGGACGCAGCGGAATCTGCATACCCTGCGTGGCATCGGGCAGGCCGGGTGAATCCTCCCGCCACCACTGCGGCACGGCGAGCAGCAGATCCAGAAGTCGATCGCGGACCCGCTGCAGGATGTATCGGTGCATGCGGCAGGTATGCCTGCTCCGACCCCGGCAGCGGGCGCCAGTATCTGCTGGCAGCAGGCACAATCGAGGCCTGCCCTCCCTTGCATAAGCAAAGCGGCGGCGCTCATCAATGCCAGGCGCATCATGTGCCGCATGCCCGACGCCGCCGCGAACCCCGCCCCAGTCGCCTCGACCAGCGCCACAATTTTCGGCAGCGGCCTCGCCGCTGCAGCCGGCGCGTTCGCCATCTGGGGATTGTTCCCCCTGTACCTGCGCGCGTTGCAGGTCGTGCCGGCGTTGCAGATCGTTGCGCATCGCGTGGCCTGGGCCTGCCTCTTCGTGTTCGCGTGGATAGCGGTGCGCGGGGAACTGGCCGGCCTGCGGCCGGTGCTGGCCAGTCGCGCGCTGCTGCTGCGGCTGGCCGCCGCGGCAATGCTGATCAGCATCAACTGGCTGGCCTACGTCTGGGGCGTGAGCAGCGGCCGCGTGGTGGAAACCAGCCTCGGCTATTTCATCAATCCGCTGGTGAACGTGCTGCTGGGTGTGGCCGTGCTGTCCGAGCGGCTCAATCGGGTGCAGTGGGTGTCTGTGGCGCTGGCTGCAGGCGGCGTCATCTTCCTCACGGTGACGGCCGGACATCCGCCGTGGATCGCACTCACGCTGGCCTTTTCATTCGGCACCTATGGACTGATCCGCAAGACCGCGCCGGTGGATGCGCTGCCGGGGCTGGCCATCGAGACCGCGCTGCTGGCGCCGCTGGCGGCGGGCTACCTGGTGTGGTGCGCCATGCGGGGCGACGGTGCGATGGGATCGCAGGGCGGCCTGGTCGATGCGCTGCTGGTCGGCAGCGGCGTGGTCACCGCGCTGCCGCTGTTCCTCTTTGCCTATGGCGCACGACGCCTCCCCTACTCCATGGTCGGGGTGCTGCAGTACATCGGGCCCAGCCTGCAGCTGCTGTGCGCTCTGCTGGTGTTCGGCGAGCCCTTCGGGCGTGATCGGGCGGTGGGATTCGCGCTGATCTGGAGCGCGCTGCTGGTCTACGCGGGTGACGGCCTCATCAGGTCGCGGACCGCCCCGTCGCCGGCTGCCGCAGGATAGCCAGCAGCGCGGCCATGGGCGCATCCGGCGCCGGAGCATTGCCAGTCAGCCAGGCGGCTAGCAGCGGATCAGGGACTTCGAGCAATTGTTCGAACAGCGCCCGCTCCTGCCCATCCGCTGCCGGCCAGCGCTCGCGCAGGTAGCGCATCAGCACCAGGTCCAGCTCCTTCATGCCGCGGCGGCAGCGCCAGGCGAGCCGCCCGGTCTGCTCAAGGTCCATCTCAGTTGCGGCGCTGGTCGATCATGCGCTTGATGTCCTGGATCGCGCGCGCGGGGTTGAGGTCCTTCGGGCAGGCCTCGGTGCAATTCATGATGGTGTGGCAACGGTACAGGCGGAAAGGATCCTCGAGATCATCCAGCCGCTCGCCCGTGGTGTCATCGCGGCTGTCGATGATCCAGCGGTAGGCCGCCAGCAGCGCGGCGGGCCCGAGGTAACGGTCCGAGTTCCACCAGTAGCTGGGACAGGAGGTGGAGCAGCAGGCGCAGAGGATGCAGGCCGAAGGCCGGTCGATCTTCTCCTGGTCGGCCTTTGACTGGTGGCGCTCGCGATCCGGCGGCGCAGGGGTGTGCGAGGTGAGCCAGGGCTTCACCGCCGCGTACTGCGCGTAGAACTGCGTGAGGTCGGGGATCAGGTCCTTCACCACCGGCATGTGCGGCAGCGGATAGATGCGCACCTCGCCCTTCACGTCGCTGCAGGCCTTGGTGCAGGCCAGCGTGTTCATGCCATCGATGTTCATCGCGCAGGAGCCGCAGATGCCCTCGCGGCAGGAGCGGCGGAAGGACAGCGTGGGGTCGATCTCGTTCTTGATCTTGATCAGCGCGTCGAGAACCATCGGGCCGCAGGCGGCCATGTCGATCTCGTAGGTATCCACGCGCGGATTCGCGCCGCTGTCCGGGTCGTAGCGGTAGACACGGAAGGTCACCGGCTGCTTCGCGCCGTCCGGGGCCTTGTGCTCCTTGCCGTTCTTGTTGATGCGCGATCCGGGAGGCAGTGTGAACTCGGCCATCAGTAGGTTCTCGCCTTCAGGGGGACGGTTTCCACGTCATTGGTGAGGGTGTTCATGTGCACGCGGCGGTAGCTGAGGCGCGGCGTGCCGTCGGAAGCCACCCAGCTGAGCGAATGCTTGAGCCAGTTGGTGTCGTCCCGGTTCGGGAAATCCTCGCGGGCATGCGCGCCGCGGCTTTCCTGCCGGTTCTCGGCGGAGACAATCGTGGCCGTGGCCTGCATCAGCAGGTTCTCCAGTTCGAGGGTCTCCATCAGGTCAGAATTCCAGATCAGGCTGCGGTCGGTGACACCCACCTGCCCGAAGCTGCGGTAGGTGGCGCCGAGTTTCGCCACGCCTTCCTGCAGCGAGGCAGCCGTGCGGAACACAGCGGCGTCACGCTGCATGATCCGCTGCATCTCCAGGCGGATCTGCGCGGTGGGCCGCTCGCCGCGCGCATTGCGCAGCTTGTCCAGGCGCGACACGGCCAGGTCCGCCGCATCGGTGGCCAGCGGCGCATGGCGTGTGCCGGGCTTCACCACCGTGGCCGCGTGACGTGCGGCTTCGCGGCCGAACACCACCAGGTCCAGCAGCGAGTTGGAACCGAGGCGATTGGCGCCATGCACTGACACGCAAGCTGCCTCGCCCACCGCCATCAGCCCCGGCACCACCTGGTCCGGGTCCGCCGCCGAGCCATTGACCACCTCGCCGTGGTAATTGCAGGGGATGCCGCCCATGTTGTAGTGCACGGTGGGCAGCACGGGAATCGGTTCGCGGTTCACGTCCACGCCGGAGAAGATCTTCGCCGTCTCGGCGATGCCGGGCAGGCGTTCCCTGATCACCTCGGGGCCCAGGTGCTCCAGGTGCAGGTGAATGTGGTCGGCATGCTCGCCCACGCCACGGCCCTCGCGGATCTCCATGGTCATGGCGCGGCTCACCACGTCACGCGAGGCCAGGTCCTTCGCATTGGGGGCGTAGCGCTCCATGAAACGCTCGCCGCGCGAGTTGGTGACGTAGCCGCCCTCGCCACGCGCGCCTTCGGTAATCAGGCAGCCTGAGCCGTAGATGCCGGTGGGATGGAACTGCACGAACTCCATGTCCTGCATGGGGAGCCCCGCGCGCAGCACCATGCCGCCGCCGTCGCCGGTACAGGTGTGCGCCGAGGTGCAGGAAAAATACGCGCGTCCGTAACCACCGGTGGCCAGGATGGTCATGTGCGAGCGGAAGCGGTGCAGCTTGCCGGTGGCCAGCTCCAGCGCCACCACGCCGCGACACACGCCGTTCTCGAACATCAGGTCGATGGCGAAGAACTCGATGAAAAATTCCGCCTGGTGCTTCAGCGACTGCTGGTACAGCGTGTGCAGCATGGCATGGCCGGTGCGGTCTGCCGCCGCGCAGGTGCGCTGGGCCACGCCCTTGCCGTATTCGGTGGTCATGCCGCCGAAGGGGCGCTGGTAGATGCGGCCTTCCGGCGTGCGCGAGAACGGCACGCCGTAATGCTCCAGCTCGATCACCGCGGCCGGGGCTTCCTTGCACATGAACTCGATGGCGTCCTGGTCGCCCAGCCAGTCCGACCCCTTCACGGTGTCGTACATGTGCCAGCGCCAGTCATCCGGACCCATGTTGCCCAGTGCGGCGCTGATGCCGCCCTGCGCGGCCACGGTGTGGCTGCGGGTGGGAAACACCTTGGTGATGCAGGCGGTGGAAAGACCTGCTTCCGCCAGGCCCAGCGTGGCGCGCAGGCCGGCGCCGCCGGCACCGACCACGAGCACGTCGTGGGTGTGGTCAATGAAATTGTAGGCAGACATCTTGCTTCCTATGAGGCGGTGCCCAGCGCGAGGCGCACGATGGCCAGCACGCCCAGCACACCCAGCAGCACATGCAGGAATGCGGATGCGATCAGCGAGGCCATGCGCAGCCCGCCCCGCACGTAATCCTCGATCACCACCTGCACGCCGAGTTGCGAGTGCCAGCAGGCGGCCAGCAGCAACAGCGCCAGCAGCGTGGCGTTCACCAGGCTGCCTGCCCACTCACGCAGCGTGGCGTAGCCGAGGTCTGGCAGCAGCACCAGTGAGATGACGAACCAGGGCAGCAGCAGCACCAGCGCCAGTGCGGTCAGGCGCTGCACACGCCAGTGGTGCGCACCCTCGTGCGCGGATCCGTGTCCCAGTACCCGCGACAGTGCGCTTGCGGACTCGCTCATGGCAGCACTCCACGGCCGAAGAACAGGTATATCAGCAGCGCCGAGGCCAGCACCGTGGCGATCACGACGATGCGTGCGCCCAGCCGCGCCTCGCGGCGCTCCAGGCCGCGGCCGGTGTCCCACACCAGGTGACGGATGCCATTGGCGAAGTGGTAGCAGAATGCCACCAGCAGCAAGGCCAGCAGCACCTCCACAGGCCAGCTGCCGGCGAAGGCAACGAACGAAGCATGGGAATCGGGGCCCATCGCAAGGGCCGTGAGCCAGCCGGCCAGCAGCAGCAGGCCGGCGCTGAGCGCCAGGCCGGTCGCCCTGTGGAAGATGGAGGTCGCCATGGTGTAGGCGAACCGGTAGACGGAAAGATGCGGCGACAGCGGGCGGGTTGTCATGTTGGCGTCTTCTGTTTGCAGCCGTCAGAAATCGATGCAGCGTCCGCGTCGTTCCCAGTCGCCGTAGCGGGCCGGATCCGGGCCGGATGGGCCACCCGTCTCGGGCACGCGACCCGCAGCGTGTGCTGCCCCGGCGGTGGCATCATGGGCCGGTCTCGCCGCGGGCGGCAGGGGCGCATCGGGTGCTGCCGGCGCGACCTGCGGCGAGGCAGCGCCCGGTTGTCGGTCCAAAGGCTGCATGGGCATGTATTGTGCCAGAATCCCCGCGAGGCCACCTACACCCATGCCGGATCTTGCCCTTACAAAGCTGGATGATCTTGCCGTGCTGGCCGTGCGCGGCAACGATGCCATCGCGTTCCTGCAGGGCCAGCTGTCGCAGGACCTCCGGCCCCTGCAGGACGGCGAGTCGACCCTGGCAGGCCTGCACAACCCGCAGGGGCGCTGCATCGCGGTGATCCGCCTGCTGCGCATGACCCGCGAGCACCTGCTGCTGGTCCTGCCGGCGGAGCTCGCCGATCCCGTGCGCCAGCTGCTGGCCCGCTACGTGTTGCGCGCCAGGGTGAGCATCGAAGACGCTGCCGCGGCGTGGCGCATCTATGGCGCCACCGGTCCCGACGCCGACGCCGCTGCAACGACGCGGCTTTCGATGCCGGTGGATGAATCCGGAACCCGCCAGCTGATCCTGGCGCCGCGCGGCGAGCCGCTGCCGGATGGCGACCTGGTGCCCCGCACGCAGTGGCGGCTCGATGACATTGCCACCGGATTCCCCGAAATCACGCCCGCCACTTCGGGCCTCTTCGTCGCCCAGATGCTCAATCTCGACCTGCTGCATGGCATCGGCTTCGACAAGGGCTGCTACACCGGCCAGGAGATCATCGCCCGCGCCCACTACCGCGGCGAGGTGAAGCGCCGCATGCAGCGATTCCGCACCGATTCAGACGCCGTGCTCGCAGCCGGACTGCGCCTGAGGCTGGCGGACGGACGCAACGCCCAGATCGTCATCGCCGCTCCGACCGAGGCCGGTGGGCAGGAATTCCTCGCAGTGACCACACCCCCGGGCACCGGCACCGCCGGCGCGGAAGCGGGCGAGGAAGGCGCGGCTGTTCAACCTGCGCTGCCCTGCTCGCAGCTGCCGCTGCCCTACTCGCCGGTCTGAGCGCGAGGCTCACTCCTTCGTTTCATCGAGGATGGGCGCGGCCAGCAGGGACTGCTGCCGCCTGTAGCTGGCCTCGCGTTTCAGGGAAGCCACGTCGGTGAGGTAGTCGCCCAGGTCCACGCTGGGCGCGACGCGTACCGATGGCGGCAGGATCCGCGCGCCATGCTCGACGCGGTTGACCGTGCGCGGGTCCACCTGCAGATCCACCAGCCACCACACCCCGCCACTGAGCAGCGGTGCAAGCAGCCCCAGTGTCAGTGCCGCGGCGCGGTGCAGGCGCGTGGCATACCGCAGGTGGCGCCAGGCGGCGAGCCAGGAAACCACCCCAGCCAGCACCGCGGTAAAAGCACCCAGCCAGCGCCACTGGAAGGCGAAAGCGGCCACGGTATACAGCCAGAATCCCCAGCCCCAGATCGCAATACACAGTGACGCCAGCGCCAGGTGGATGCGCAGCTGCCAGGCCCCCACCGTGAGCCGCGACACGAGTGTCCAGGTACCCGCCCAGATGGCCAGCACGAGGATGGCCAGCATCACGGCGAAGATGATGGCCTCGCCCGTCTTGTCCGGCTCCCGCGTCCAGGCCATGAAAGCAGCGAACAGCAGGCACAGCAGCACGCCGGTGGCCGCCAGCAGCGTGCGATGCCGCTGCAGCAGGTCGCGCCGGAACAGGCGCTCGCCCGGCAGTGGCAGCTGTGAGGTGCGCACCCTGACCCGCGTGCGGCCGACCTGCAGCAGCCCGCCATCGATCAGCCGGCCCTGCCCGGGGTCGACCATGTGCCGTTCGTAGCGCGTGCCATTGCGTGAGCCCAGGTCCTGCACCAGCACGCGGCCATCTTCCTGCAGCGTAAGGCGGGCATGCTCCGCGGCAGCGAAGGCATCATCCACGGGAATCTCGCAGGCCAGGCTGCGGCCGATGCGGCACTGCCCGCCGATGCCGGCCACACGGTGGCGCTGCTGCACGCTGCCGTGGTCGTCAAGCACATCCACCAGCATCACGGGTTCCATTGCATGGCTCCCAGGAAACGCCGCACGAACTGCATGCCGGCCTCGAAGCCCACGCCGCGCAGGTCAAGCTGCGTGATCACCGCGCGCTCGTCGCTGCTGATGCTGGCCACCGTGACGGCCAGGTCGTAGAGCCCGGAGAACAGCCGGTACTGTCGCGCGCAGGTGGTGATGCGCGCCTCGAATCCATCCAGCGACACCAGGGCGTCCTTGCACGCAAAGGCAGCCACGTGCTGCGCCGAGCCCTGGCGCCGGTGGCTGCCGGCGATGTCATTGACGCGTTGCGCGAACTGCAATGGCGCGAGGCGCGGCGCGCGCAGCACGCGATGCTGGAAGCCCACGTGGCCCACTTCCAGGTCGAGCAGCAGCAGTACGCCGGAGCGGCCGATGCAGCTGATGGTCTCGGCCTCCAGGCCCTGCGGCGCATCGCTGCTGCCGGTGGTCGAACACTCGAAGGACGGTCCGATGCGCGTGGGCAGGCGGAAGCCCAGGATCTGCTGCGTGGTGTCTACCCTGCCGGCAGACTCCGTGTCCCAGGGGCCGAGCACTACCGTCTCGTAGGCCTGCGCCTGCTGCGCCACCATGGCCCGCAGCTGGCCGGGCGTCCGGCCCTCATCCAGCGGCGCATGCGCCCGGCGCAGCAGCGGCACGATATGCCGCGCCGGCACCACGAAGCCCACCAGCTGGCGGCCGCTGATGACCGAAACGTTCACGCCATACACGGTGCCTCCGGCATCCAGCGCCGGCCCGCCGGACATGCCGCTGTTGATTGCACCCGTATAGTGGATCCGCTGGTCAAAGCCGCTTGCCACCAGGCCATTGGCCACTCCCTCGGTGATGGTGAGGCCGAGGTTGAGCGGATAACCGATGGAATAGGCGCGCGCACCGGCACGCGGAATGTCGGTGCGCAGGCGCAGCGCCGGCAGGTCAAGCTGCTGCTCGGGCTTCACCACGGCCAGGTCGTTGCGCACGTCCACTGCGTAGACCCGCAGCCTGCCCCGCCGGCCATCGGAAGTGACGTATTCGAGCCGGTAGCGGCGCGGATGCAGCACCGCCTCGGACACCACGTGGTAGTTGGTGACGATGAAACCCTCATTGCCCACGACAAACCCGGTGCCATGGAAGGCACTGGTCGCGGCGGCACCGAAGAACCCGCGCACGAGGACCACGGAGTCACGCGCGCTGTCCAGCCGTACCCTGGCGGCATTGGAGAGCGGCAGCTCGGCAAGATCGGGTTCCTCCACTTCCTCGGCCGCGATCACCTCGCCTTGCTCGGTGATGCGCTGGCCGGGCACCGCTGCCGGCGGACCTTCGTCTTCAGACGGCGCCGTGGCCTCGGACGGCGCGCCGGCTTCTTCAGCTGTGTCGGGCGCGGGCGTGGGCGCCGGGGCAGCCTCGCCGCCGATCACGCGCCCCGGCACGACAAGCATCCAGGCGAGACCCGCAGCACACAGGCAAAGCATCGCGGTACGGAGGACAGGTGGCCTCATGGACCCATCTTAGCGAATCGCGGCAGCGGCCTCGAACGCAGGGGCTGAGGCGCTCCTGCGCCGCCTGGCTCAGGGCCAGGCGAAGTAGTGCAGGAACTTGCCGGAATCCTCGCCGGCAATATCGGCAATGGTTTCAGGATACGTGATGCGGTACTTCACGAAGTGGTCACCGCAGCGTGCCAGCACCAGCTCGGAGTGCAGCGGCTGTTCCCTGCCATTGAATGCGGCAGAGAACTCGAAGGACACCGCCACCGCGGGAATTTCATCGGGCGTGACCTGCACCGTGCGCCGTCCGGTCACGCGCGCACCCGGATAGGCAGCCAGCACGCTGGCACTCTGCGTGGTCAGCGCGGCATCCAGGTCGATGCCGCCAGCCGGATAGACATACACCGTGACCATCGAAGGGATGTCGCCGTTGTATCCCACCGAGATGTCGCGGCCGCGCTCATCGTACTGGTGACCCTGGAAGCGCGCGAAGGAACCGAGGCGCGCGGGAAAGGTGAAACCGGAGTCGTTGTGGACGAGCTCGCCCGGTGTGTCTCCGGCCCTGAAAGGTGGCGCCGGCGGCGAAGTCGTGGCGCAGGCAGCCAGCAGCACGGTGGCGGCAACTGCCGCGATTCGCTTGGAAAATCTGTTCATCAGCCCCCCAGGCACGGCCGGTCAGGCCGATACTGCCTGCCCCCGGACCTGTCGTACAGGTGCGGGCGCGTGATTCAGGGATTCCCGCACCTCACTCGCCCCGCAGCCACGCATCGATCAGCCGCCGCGAGATTGCCTCCGGGGGCGGCAGCCGCACCTCGCCGCCTGCCACCTGCCCGCGGGTGAACCAGTGCGCCTCCTCCAGCTCCCCGTCGTGCAGCACTGGAGCTGAAGCGATGGCGCGCGCGGTGAACCCGAGCATCAGGGAGGCGGGAAATGGCCAGGGCTGGGAGGAATGGTAGGCAACCTCCTGCGCGCTGATGCCCGTCTCCTCGAATACCTCGCGGCGCACTGCATCTTCCAGCGACTCGCCTGGCTCGACAAATCCCGCGATGGTGGAGAAGCGCCCGGGTGGCCAGCCGGGCTGGCGTCCCAGCAGCGCCCGCTCTCCGTCGCGCACCAGCACGATGATGGCCGGATCCAGCCGCGGGAAGCTGTCCAGGCTGCACGCGGCGCAGTGGCGCACATGTCCGGCACGGCGCGAGAACAGCGGCGCGCCGCAGCGGCCGCAGAAGCGGTGATTGCCGCGCCACAGGTGCAGCGCCCGCGCATACGCGACCAGGCCAGCCTCGCCGGCCGGCAGTTCGGCGGCCAGCGGACGCAGCTCGGCGAACCGCTCGCCGGCCCCCGCGACCGCGAGATCTTCCGGCAGATCCACCAGCACGCAACGCTGCTGCCGGTACCAGCCCAGCAACACCAGTTGTTCCGGATCCTCGATGGCAGCGATGCGGTGATCTGCGCGGGGCAGCAATGCCAGCCGGCTGTTGCCCGCCTCCCCGGCCCGCATCAGCACGGCGCCCCGCCACATGGCCACGTAGCAGGTTGCCGGATCCGCGCGCGCCTCCTCCAGCCAGTCCGCACGCAGGCGTGCCTCACTACGACGGTCCAGGTACGCGCCGGCGAATGGATCATCCACGGCGGCCCCTTGCGGATTGCCAGCCGGATTTCGGCCGGTCCACCAGCACGGCCAGCACCACGGCCACCAGCGTGGGCGCGAGCAAGGCCAGGTACAGCAGCAGTGAAAACTGCACGCCGCGTGCAGTGAAGGCGTTTATGCCACCGCAGAGCAACCCGCACAGCAGCCCTCCCTGTGCGCCCGAGACCAGGCTGATGCGCTTGCCGAGATAGGCGGCCGTGGCGATGAATGCGATCACGGAGAGCACTGCGGAGGCCATGCTCGTCACCCACAGCGCCCTGCCCGAGGCGGCCGGATCGATGCTGTAGGGAGCAACGGCCAGCGCTGCGGCGGTGCTGACCGCGGCGTGCACCACCAGGATGAGCACGGCGTACATGCGTGGATACTGCCTCGTGCCCGCGGGCAGACGCTACAGGTTCACCCGCTCGATTTCACGCGCGGCAATCGGCCTGCCCAGGAAGGTTGGCCCCACGCGGGCGAACCGCTCCTCTCCGTCTGTGACCAGGAACTGGCAGATGCCGCGGGATTCAGCCGAAGCCAGCTGTCCCTCGCCCAGCAGCGCAGCCAGCGCCTCGGCGGTGGTCACTGCCGAATCCACGATGCGCACCCCCGGGCCCACCACGCCCCGGATCGCATCAGCCAGCGGCGGGAAATGCGTGCAGCCCAGCACCAGCACATCAGGGGCGACCACTGCATCCCCGAACAGCGGCGCCAGGTAGCGGCGCGCAGCTGCAATGGCGATCTCGCCATCGGTCCAGCCTTCCTCGGCCAGCGCCACGAAAAGCGTGGCGGGGACCGCGGTGACATGTGCTTCTGGCAGGCGTCGCTGGATTTCGCGCTGGTAGGCACCACCGCGCACCGTGCCTTCGGTGGCGACCACCGCGATGCGGCCGCTTCGCGTGGCCTGCACCGCCGCTGCAGCGCCGGGTTCGATCACGCCGAGGATGGGCAGCCCGGGGTTGCCGGCCGCCAGCGCCGGCAGCGCTGCGGCCGAAGCCGTGTTGCAGGCCACCACCACCGCCTTCACGCCCCTTCGCACCAGTGCGTAGACCGCCTGCAGCGCGTAGCGTTCGACGGTGGCGGCGGTCTTGGTGCCGTAGGGCAGCCGCGCGGTGTCGCCAAGATAGAGAAAGTCCTCTCCCGGCAGGCGCGCCACCAGCGCCTTCAGCACGCTCAGCCCGCCGATGCCGGAATCGAACACGCCGATCGGCAGCGCGCTGCTCATGTGGTTTCGGGACGCACCTGCGGGAACAGCAGCACGTCGCGGATCGCCGCCTGGTCGGTGAGGAACATCACCAGGCGATCGACACCGATGCCCAGGCCTGCCGTGGGCGGCAGTCCATACTCCAGCGCGCGGATGTAGTCGGCGTCATAAAGCATCGCCTCCTCGTCACCGGCATCCTTGCGCAGCACCTGCGCCTGGAAGCGCGCCGCCTGGTCCTCCGGATCGTTGAGCTCGGAGAAGCCATTGGCGATCTCGCGGCCACCGATGTAGAACTCGAAGCGGTCGGTGAGGAAAGGATCCTCATCATTGGCGCGCGACAGCGGCGACACCTCGGCCGGATGGCCGAACACGAAGGTGGGATCGAGCAGCGTGTGCTCGACGGTGTGCTCGAACAGGCTCATCAGCAGCTTGCCGGCACCATCGGCCGGGTCGAACTTCGTGCCCACCTTCGTGCACCAGCCGCGCAGGTATTCCACATCGCGCAGGCGCATGGCATCCAGTCCATCGTTCTCGTCGAGGATGGCATCGGTCATCGACACGCGTGCGAAGGGTCGTACCAGGCTGTATTCGCGCCCCTGGTAGCTGATGGACTTCGCGCCCGGCTTCACCACGTCGGCCATCGCCAGCACCAGCTCCTCGGTGAGGTCCATCAGGTCGCGGTAGTTGGCGTAGGCCCAGTACAGCTCCATCATCGTGAACTCGGGGTTGTGCCGCGTGGACAGCCCCTCGTTCCTGAAGTTGCGGTTGATCTCGTAGACCTTCTCGAACCCGCCGACCACCAGGCGCTTGAGGTAAAGCTCGGGCGCGATGCGCAGGTACATCTGCATGTCCAGCGCATTGTGGTGGGTGATGAAGGGTCGCGCGGCGGCGCCGCCGGCGATGGGCTGCATCATCGGCGTTTCCACCTCCATGAAGCCGCGGCCGTCCAGCTCCTCGCGCAGGCGCCGGATCAGGCGCGTGCGTGCCTGGAACACGGCCCGGGACTCCTCGTTCACGATGAGGTCCACATAGCGCTGGCGGTAGCGCATGTCCACGTCGGCCAGGCCATGCCATTTGTCGGGCAACGGGCGCAGCGACTTGGTGAGCAGGCGCAGCTGCGTGGCCTTTACCGACAGCTCGCCGGTGCGGGTGCGGAACAGCACGCCCTCGGCACCGATGGTGTCGCCCACGTCCCAGCCCTTGAAGGCTTCGTACACACCTTCGGGCAGGCTCGCCATCTGCAGGAACAGCTGGATGCGGCCGCTGGGATCGGCAATGGTGGCGAAGCTGGCCTTGCCCATGATGCGCTTGGCCATCATGCGGCCAGCGACAGCGACGGGTATGGCCTGCTGCTCCAGCTGTTCGGTCGTGTCCCCTGCATGCGCCTGGTGCAGGTCCCCGGCGTGGTGCGTACGCCTGAAGTCGTTCGGGAAGGCAATGCCCTGCCCGCGCAGCGCGGCCAGCTTGGCGCGCCGCTCGGCGATCAGTTTGTTCTCGTCCTGGGGCGGCTCCTGCTGTGGGCCGCCTGGTGGGTTCTTCTGTTCACTCATCGTTACAGTCCCGCCTTCAGGCTGGCTTCCATGAACGGGTCCAGGTCCCCATCGAGCACCTTGTCGGTGGCGCCCACCTCCACATTGGTGCGCAGGTCCTTGATGCGTGACTGGTCGAGCACGTAGGAGCGGATCTGGTTGCCCCAGCTGACGTCCGACTTGGAATCCTCGAGCACCTTGGCCGCGGCATTGCGCTTGTTGACCTCCAGCTCATACAGCTTGGCCTTGAGCATCTTCATCGCCGTGGAGCGGTTCTTGTGCTGGCTGCGCTCGGTCTGGCAGGCCACCACGATGCCGGAGGGAACGTGCCTCAGGCGTACCGCCGACTCGGTCTTGTTCACGTGCTGGCCGCCGGCGCCGCTGGAACGGTACACGTCCATCTCGATGTCGGCCGGGTTCACCTCGATGTTGATGTCATCGTCGATCTGCGGCGAGATGAACACCGAGGCAAAGGAGGTGTGCCGGCGGTTGCCCGAGTCGAAGGGACTCTTGCGCACCAGGCGGTGCACGCCCGTCTCGGTGCGCAGCCAGCCGTAGGCGTAGTCGCCCTCGAAGGCGATGGTGCAGCTCTTGATGCCGGCCACCTCGCCAGGGCTGGATTCGAGCACTTCGGTGCCGAAACCACGTGCCGCGCCCCAGCGCAGGTACATGCGCATCAGCATCTGCGCCCAGTCCTGTGCCTCGGTGCCGCCCGCGCCGGCCTGGATGTCCAGGTAGGCACTGCGTGGATCCATCTCGCCGCGGAACATGCGACGGAACTCCAGGTCGCGCACCCGCGCTTCAAGCTGCGGGAGTTCGCGTTCGATGTCGGCGACGGAGGCCGCGTCGTCCTCGGCCTCGGCCATCTCCAGCAGCTCGCTGGCATTGGCCAGCGCCGAGCCGGCGCCATCGAGCTGGGCGAGGTCGGCGCTCAGCCGTGCACGTTCGCGGCCGAGCTCCTGCGCGCGCTCGGGGTTGTTCCAGACATCGGGAAGTTCCAGCTCGCGCGAGACTTCCTCCAGCCGCTCCTTCTTGGAGTCGTAGTCAAAGAAACCCCCGTAGCGAGGCAGCGCGCTCGGTCAGGTCGCGCAGGGTCTTCTTCAGCAGGCCAGTCTCGACGGGCATCGGGGTTTCCAGGTCAGCGGGAATGGCCGCGGATTCTAAGGCATTTCAACATGCTCGATCAGCAGCTGCAGGCGCCGCTCGCCCTGCCAGTGGTTGATGTCGAGCCGGTAGGCCAGCCTCAGCCTGCCTGTGGGCGGCTGGGTGAACCGCTCGCCATCCAGCAGGTTGAAGGCAATGGCATCGAAGCGCGCGCTGGAGCCGGCGGGCCGCAACCGGCACTTCACGTGCCGCTCGCCGACCACGCGTGGCGCCTCCACGTCGAAGTCGCCATGGAAGGAGGGTTCCGGGAAGCCCTGACCCCAGGGCCCGGCCTCGCGCAGCAGCTGCGCCGTGGTGAGGCAGATCTCCTCCTCCGCCAGCTCGCCGTCGGTCCAGACCACATCATCCGGTTCCGCATCGCGCAGGCTCGCGGCCACGGCGGAGTCAAAGGCGCGGGCGAACTGGTCCAGGTCGCCACGCCGCAGGGTGAGGCCGGCGGCCATGGCATGCCCGCCGAAACGCTGGATCAGGCCCGGATGCCGCGAGGCCACGGCTTCCAGCACGTCGCGCACATGCACGCCCGGAATTGAGCGCGCGGAGCCGCGCAGCTCCTCCCCGTCGCCCGGCGCGAAAGCCACCACGGGCCGCGCAGTGCGCTCGCGGATGCGGCTGGCGACCAGTCCTACCACGCCCTGGTGCCAGCTGGTGTCGAACAGCGTGAGTCCTGCATGGCGCTGACCATCCTCCCAGGCCTGCAGGCCCTTCACCGCGATCAGCGCCTGCTCCTGCATGTCGCCCTCGATGCGGCGCCGCTCGCGGTTCAGCTCATCAAGCTGCGTGGCCAGCGCCTCGGCACTGGCACGATCCGGCGCCAGCAGGCAGCGGATGCCGATGCTCATGTCATCCAGGCGACCGGCGGCATTGAGGCGCGGGCCTATGGAGAAGCCGAGGTCCGCGGCGACCAGGCTGTCCATTTCACGCCTGGCCACGGTGGCCAGCGCGGTGATGCCGGGCAGGCAGTGGCCGGAACGCATGCGCATGAGTCCCTGCGCGACGAGCACGCGATTGTTCGCGTCCAGTGGCACCACGTCGGCCACCGTGCCCAACGCCACCAGATCGAGCCAATGGGTGACAGGCCTTGCGCCGGCGGGCAGGCAGCCCTGCTCCTGCATCAGGCGCTGCAGGGCGGCGAGCACGTAGAAGGCCACGCCCACGCCGGCCAGCGCGCGGCTGCCAAAAGTGCTGCCAGGCAGGTTGGGATTCACCATCACGCTGGCATCGGGCAGCGCCGCGCCGGGCAGGTGATGGTCGGTGACCAGCACGTCGATGCCGGCCGCGCGTGCCGCGGCCACGCCTTCGAGCGCGGACACGCCGTTGTCCACGGTAACGATCAGCGTCGGCTGGCGTGTGCGGGCCTCCTCCACCAGGCCAGGTGTGAGCCCGTAGCCGAACCTGAAACGGTCCGGCACCAGGAAGTCCGCGCTGCGGAAGCCCCAGCTGGTGAGGGCGTGCAACATCAGTGCAGTGCTGGTGGCGCCGTCAGCGTCGAAGTCCCCGACGACAAGCACGCGCCCCTCGCGATGCCTGAGCAGCAGCGCGGCCGCCTCGCGCACCTGTTCGAGCGAGCTGACCGGCAGCAATGCGGCCAGCCCGGTGGCCAGCTGCGCTCCGTCGCGGACTCGGCGCGCTCCATAGATACGGCGCAGCAGTGGCGAGAGGCTTTCGGGCAGGGTTGCGTCTGCAGCCACGGCGCGCGGTTTCAGGCGGCGCAATGCCATGCTCATGGATGAGTTCCCATCTGCCACCAGCGACGTCGCCGCCAGCGCAGCCAGTATCGCATCGAGCCGCGCGACACCTGCCATGTGGTGCCGCCCAGCTGCAGCAGCAGGGTGTGCGTAGCACCGCTTGCCAGGGCCCGCGCGCCCGGTGCAAACCACTTTTCATCGAGCCCCTGCCAGTGGCTTGCGGTGGGCTCGCTGGCCGGCGCTGGCGCAACCAGCACGAGGCCATCTCCGGCACGCGCAGCCGACGGTCCCTGCAAAGGTGTGGACTGCAGCGCTGCGCCCCAGTCCCCCGCATTGACCAGGGATGTCCCGGCCCAGGCTGCCAGCCCGGCCAGCCAGGCATCCGCGCCATGGCCGGCGACGATGCCGCGCAATGCCGCGGCTTGCGGCAGGGCGACAGTCTGCGCTCCGCCCCAGAACCAGATTGCGTTCAGCACCGGCTCGCCCCGCCGCTCGCGCCGGCGATTGAGCTCATGGGATGCCAGCCACATCTCCACTTCGGCACCCAGGCGCCGCAGTGCGCGCTGGACATCATCCGTGGCAGGTGAGCGATCGAGCGTCTCTCCCACCAGCAGCTCAGGGGCCACATCGCGCGCGGCGGCGGCACACGGCGCGAGCAGCAGCCAGCTGCCGGCTGGCGCAGCGGCGTGCAGGGCGGCGCCACTGCTGCCGAATTCATCGTTGAAGGCCGCGCGCCAGGCCGCATCCTCGGCGGCGTCAGGCAACAGCCTTCCGCCGGGCGGCAGGTGAACGCGGCTGATGCCGGCGACAACATGCACCGGCGCGGCGAAGCAGACGCTGGCGCCACGCGGCGTGCCGGGCAGCGCCGCGGCGGCCACGGCTACAGCCGGTATGCCTTGCATGCCCAAGGTCCTCATTACCCCGGCCTGCCAGTCGGGCGCGTCGGGCAGGCGACGTGCCCTCTGCAGCAATCGCGTGAGGGCCGGCAATGCGGGCAGTTCGGTATGCGCCTCGTCCTCCTGCACAGCGGGCAGGCGCGCGAGCGCGATCAGCGTTGTCATGTCGCGTATCGTAGCGGCATGAAACTGCACGAACAGCTTCCCGCCCGCATTCACCTGATCAGCAGGTACAGCGCCGGCCTCGTGGAGATCAGCGGACAACAGCTCACGCGCCCGCTCATCGTGGCACCCGCACTGCTGCACACTGCGTGGATCGACGCGGCCGCAGCACTCACGCCTGAGGTGCTTGCCCCGCTGTGGCCGCAGGAACCGCGCATCGTGCTGCTGGGTGGAACAGGGTTCGCGGCAGAGCCGCTGAAACTGCTGCGCCGCGCCCTCGCCGCCCGCCAGGCCGGGCTGGAGATCATGGACCTTGGCGCGGCGTGCCGGACCTATAACGTGCTGGCACAGGAAGAGCGCGCCGTAGCCGCATTGCTGTTCCCTGCCTGAAGCACTCTCCAGGCACGCCCTCATGCAGCCGCCTGAGGATTTGCCTAGACTAGCGGCTCTTTTTTCCATCCATCACCAGGATCCATTCATGCGTGTCGCAATTCTGACGAGCTTCGCCACCGTATTCCTCCTCACCGGCTGCGCCCAGAAGGCCCAGCAGGTCGAACCCAAGACCGATGAGGAGAAGGCACTCTACGCACTCGGCGTGATCATGTCCGAACGCATCGGCGTGAAGAATTTCGCCCTCACGGACCAGGAGCTGGTGATGGTGAAGGCCGGCATGGCCGACGGCGCTCAGGACAAGGCGAGCCTGAAGCCCGAGGAACTCGAAGCGCTGATGCCGAAGCTGCAGGAGCTTTACGAGACCCGCACCAAGGCGGCTGCTGATTCGCAGAAGACCGAAGGTGAGGCCTATCTGGCCAAGAAGGCGGCCGAAGCGGGCGCTGAAAAGACTGCCAGCGGCCTGGTCTACATCCCGGGCAAGGAAGGCACCGGCGCCACGCCTACCCCCGAGGACACGGTCACTGTGCACTACGAAGGCAAGCTGGTCAGCGGCAAGGTGTTCGACAGCTCCAGGGAGCGCGGTGAACCGATGAGCTTCCCGCTGGGCGGAGTGATCCCCTGCTGGACCGAAGGCGTGCAGAAGATGAAGGTCGGAGGCACCGCGCAGCTGATCTGCCCGCCGGACCTCGCCTACGGCGAACAGGGCAATCCGGCGATCCCGGGCAATGCCACGCTCACGTTCGACGTGGAGCTGATTGAAATCGCCAAGGAAGCGGCGCCGGCAGCGCAGTAAGTCCGTTCAGGCTGGATTCAGTGCCACCCCTCCAGACTGGAGGGGTGGTGGAGCTGCAAGGCCCACCGGAGGAAGGCACTGAAGTTTGTGGAAGCTGAAGATCCAGTTCGACCAATTAATCGGAGCTGACAGACTCGAATCATTGGTTGGTTCGCGCGATTTTTGTTTTTGTTGTATCGACCCGTTTTACTTGTTGTCCAAACCCGTCTTAGTCCCCTCTCCCTTCAGTGCCTTCGTCCGGTGAGCCTGTCGCCGAACGGCTACAGAGTAAAGCAGCGTTCAGTTGAGCACGCAAGCCCTTGACCAGGGCCATTGTTTGGCGTTAGGGCATTTCGGCTCGTCGGGTCTCGAATAGGCCTCAGCTGACCCCGCCCAGCATGGGCACAAAGGCCACCGGCCCGAGCACTTCCTTCTGCAGGCCCGTCTCGCGCCGCGTCACGCGCAGCAACTGCTGCTGCCCTTCCGGGCCCACAGGCACCACCAGCCGTCCACCCACCGCCAGCTGGTTCAGCAAGGGCTCGGGCAACGTCAGCGGTGCGGCCGCGACGATGATCCCCTCGAAAGGCGCCTGGGTGGGCCAGCCCTTCATGCCATCACCGTGCTTGAGCTTCACGTTGCGGATACCCAGTTCCTTCATGCGCTGCTTCGCCCTGTCGACCAGCGGCTCGATGCGCTCGATGGAGAAGATCTTCTGCGCGAAGGGCGACAGCACCGCGGTCTGGTAGCCGCAGCCGAAACCCACTTCCAGCACCTTCTCCGGCAGCCCGCCGGAAATCAGCGCCTGCGTCATGCGTGCCACGATGTATGGCTGCGAGATGGTCTGGCCCCAGCCGATGGGCAGGGCCGTGTCCTCGTAGGCGCGGCTGGCCAGCGCCTCGTCGACGAAGATATGCCGCGGCAAGTTGCGGATGCGCTCGAGCACACGCAGGTCGTGGATGCCCTGGTCGCGCAGGCGCTGCACGAGGCGATCACGCGTGCGCGCCGATGTCATGCCGATGCCTGCGTGGCGGATCACGTTCATGCCAGCGGCTTCAGCCAGTCCGCGATGGCTGGCAGCGCCGCGTGGCGCGTGAGGTCGATCTGCAGCGGCGTGACGGACACGTAGCCAGCAGCGATGGCGTGGAAATCCGTGCCCTCGCCTGCATCCTGCCCGGCGCCGGAGGGACCGATCCAGTACACCGGCTTGCCCTTGGGATCCTTCACCGGAATGATGGGCTTCGAGCGGTGGCGCCCACCCAGCCGCGTGGCGCGGATGCCGCGCAGCTGTGAGTAGGGAACGTCCGGCACATTGACGTTGAGCGTCATGCCGCGTTCCAGTGGTGCTTCGAGCAGCCGCGCAATCAGCGTCCCGGCCACCCGGGCAGCGGTGTCGAAATGGCGGCCCGAATCAGGCTCCATGCACAGCGAGAAGGCCACAGTGGGCAGGCCGAGGAAGCGGCCCTCGATGGCGGCTGCGACGGTGCCGGAATACAGCGTGTCATCACCGAGGTTGGGGCCGTCGTTGATGCCCGAGCAGACCAGGTCGAACTCGAAGTCGAAGTAGCCGGATATGGCGATGTGCACGCAATCGGTGGGCGTGCCACCCATTACATAGTGCACCCCGGGCTCGCTCTCGAACACGCGCAGCGGCACGTCGAGGGTGAGTGAATTGCTGGCGCCGCTGCGGTTGCGGTCGGGAGCCATCACGGTGGTGCGGGCCAGGCGCGAGAGCGCACTGTTGAGCTGGCGGATGCCGTCGGAGCGGTAGCCGTCGTCGTTGCTGACCAGAATATGCATGAGACCTTGCGCTTCGGCGCGCCATTCACGCGGGCGCGCGGCGCGCGCAATAATACTCGAAGCGGGGCTTCAGGGCGGCAGGCACATGGATGAGGACGAACGGAGGCTGTTCCGGCACGCCATGCGCGGCGTGCGGCGCCTCGCCTTCGATGCCCGCAGCCAGTCCACCGCCCCGCGCCCCGGGCCACGCGCGCAATTCGCGCGCGCCGAGCGGCAGGCCGTGCTGCGCGAGAG
>JALYWF010000018.1 GCA_030852845.1 Pseudomonadota bacterium | reverse complement strand
CACCAGGATCATGCCCTGGTGGTAGTCGCAGAGCTTCTTCACGATGGGCGGCAGGCCCAGCTTGTCGAGCGTGGGGATCTCGGTGGGGATGGTGCGGAACACCGCGCCGATGCCCGTCTCCTTGCGGAACACGTTGACGCGGAAACGCCCGCCATCCGTGGAGACATAGGAAAAATCGACGTCGTTGCCCTTCGTGAAATGCTCGGCCTGGGAGGGCGTGAGGATCTCGGTGAGGTAGCCCTCCAGTTCGGTGTCGCGCAGCTCCCTGAACTTGATGGGCACCAGGTCGCCATACAGGCGCAGCATCGGCGGCACGCCCACGGCGAGGTGGATGTCGGAGCAGCCTTGCTGGGTGCCCAGTTTCAGGAACGCGTCTATGCGGGCCATAGACTCAAGTCTACGTCATGCAAAGCGTTCGAGTGCTACCCGCATCTCATCCATGGACTGGAAGCGCTTGGCCTTGTCCACCGCCATGGCCTTGGTGATGAGCTCGGCCAGTCCCGGCGGCAGCTTCGGGTTCAGCTCCTGCGGTGGCCGGGCCTTGCCCTGCACGTGCTGGTACATCACGGCCATGTGGTCGCCGCGGGCATAGGGCGGCACGCCCGTGAACATCTCGTACATGATCACACCGATGGCGTAGATGTCGGCACGCTCGTCCACCTTGCGACCCAGGATCTGCTCGGGCGCCATGTACTTGGGCGAGCCGATCACGTAGCCGGTCTTGGTGAGCTGGGTGTCACCCTCGCGGTGCGCGGCGGCCACGCCGAAGTCCACGATCTTCAGCAGGCCCTCGTTGTTGATCAGCACGTTGGCCGGCTTCAGGTCGCGGTGCACGATGCCCACCTTGTGGGCCACGGCCATGCCGGTGCACATGTCGATGCCGTACTTGACCGCCTTCCTGGTTTCGATGGGCTGTTCGTTGACCACTTCCGCGCCCAGCGTGTGGGACGCGAAATATTCCATCGAGATGGCGTAGTTGCCCTGGATCTGCAGGAAGTCGTAGATGCGGATGACGTTCTGGTGCGTGATCTTGCGCGAGTAGCGCAGCTCGTGCACGAACCGCTTCATCATCTCCTCGTCCTCGGCGACGTTCGGGTTGAGGAACTTGAGGATCAGGCGGTCGTCCACCACCGTGTCTTCCATCAGCAGCACGGTGCCGAAGGCGCCCTTGCCGATGCGCTCGATGAATCGGTAGCGGCCCTCGAGCATGTCGCCGTTCTTAAGCGTGGTGATGTCGAGCTTGAGTTTGCCGGCAACAGCCTGCTCTTCCACGTCGTGCAGCATGGGCTTCACGTCGGATTCGTCCATCGGCACCGAGCGGGCCATTTCCGACCCCGGCAATGCCCGCGAGCCGCTCATCACCTGGGTGGCGCCGGTGCCTTCCATGCGCGCGCCCAGTTCGCGCAGCGCAGCCTGCGCCGCCTCTGCGATGCCCTGGTCGGGCACCTGCGTCTGCGCCTGCAGCTGCAGGCGCACGTGTTCGCAGCGCTTGTCGTCGGCTATGGCGGCCAGCGCATGCATGGCCTCGATGCGCAGTTCCTTCTCCGGCCGCTGCAGCAGGGGCAGCAGCTGCTCCACGTTGCGGCCCTCGCCCAGCTTGCCGATGGCGCGCACGACCACCGGCAGCGAGCGCACCGGCGTGGTCCCCATCATCTCCAGCAGGCGCGGCAGGGAGCGCTTGCTGCCGATGGCGGCCAGCGCATCCACGGAACGCTCCGATACCCACCAGTCCTTGTCGCGCGTGGCCTCGATCAGGTGGCTGATGGCGCGCTCGTCCTTGGTCTGGTTGAGTATCTCGATGGCGGCGCGGCGGATGTCCTCGTCCTTGTCGCGCGCCAGCTGCAGCACGGCGTCGATGACCTTTGGTCCGCCGATCTTGCCCAGGGCGTCACCAGCGCGGCTCCTCACCCACCAGTCATCATCCTTGATGGCCTCGAGCAGGAATTTCACCGAGCGTGCATCACCGATCTCGTTGAGCACCTCCACGGCGGCGCGGCGTGCGTATTCGTTCTCATCCTTCAGCACCGGGATCAGGTGCTTGATCGTCTCCGGGTCGTTGGCGCGGATCAGCACATCGATGGCACGGTTCTGCACATCGATCTCCGGGTCGCGCAGCAGCTGGCAGACGGCCGCCGCATCGATGGGCCCGTCCATGCGGGCCAGTGCCGCCAGCGAGGCGGCGCGGATCATCTTGTTGTTGTCGCGCAGCTGGCCCTGCAGGGCGCGCTTGATCTCGGTGCGGTTGAATTTGCCGAGGATGTTGATGATGTGCATCCGCGCGATCGGATCCTTGCCGTCCAGCCGCGAGACCAGCTCGTTGGCCGTCTCGGCAGTGGCGATGTCCCCGATGATGCGGAACAGGGCAGCCTTCTCGTTGGGCTCCTGGTTATAGGCCGCGGTGAGCAGCTCGCGCAGGCTGAAGCGGTCGCGGTGCGCCTGGATGGCCTCCAGCAGCGCGGACTTGGGCACATCCTTGGTGTTCAGCGCATCCAGCAGCAGGTGCGGCGGATAGTTGCGGGCGGAGGACAGCGCCCAGCCGATGCCCTGCGCGATGCGGGAATTGCCGTCGCGCAGCCCCTGCACGTACTGCGGGAAGGTCTTGTTGCTCACCAGGTGCGAGAGCACATCGACCAGTGCCACGGTGGCGTTCTTGTCGGCGTCGCCCAGGGCCAGGATCACCGGCTCGATGGCGGCCGGGCCCACGCTCTTCAGGCGGGCCACCGACTTGAGGGTTTCCTCGCCGAGGGGCTTGTCGGTCGACTTGATCTGCGTGATCAGCCGGTCCGCGCGCAGATTCGAGAAGAAGCCGATCACTGGCAGGGGCCGCGAAATACCTGTTGTTTGAACCCCCGGAGTATGCCACAGGGCCCCAAGGCCCCGGTTGCAATGCGGCGCGCACTGATAGAATTGCGAAAGACTTCCCAGCTCCCAATCCGGCGAAAATTTCCCATGACCGAAATCGAGCAGGCCCTGCGCGATGCGCTGCTGCCCGTCCGTGAGCCAGCCACCGGCAGCACCCTCGCCGACCTGAAAGCAATCCGCTCCCTGCAACTGGACGGCGACACCCTGCGCCTGGCGCTGGTGCTGCCCATTCCCGTGGGCGGCTACGCACCCGTGCTGCTGCCCCTGCTGGAAAGTGTGCTGCAGCGCACAGGAAAGCCCGTCAGGCTGGAGCTGGAGCTGGGGGCGGATATCCCCACCCACGCGGTTCAGCGCCCCCTTAAGCCTCTGGCGGGCATACGCAACATCGTGGCGGTGGGCTCGGCCAAGGGCGGAGTCGGCAAGTCGACCGTGGCGGCCAACCTGGCGGCGGCCTGGGCCTCGATGGGCGCGCGGGTGGGGCTGCTTGATGCCGACATCTATGGGCCCAGCCAACCGCTGATGATGGGCGTGGCCGAGGGCACCAGGCCCGAAACCCGCGAGCAACGCATCATTCCGGTGCAGACCCAGGGCCTGAAGCTGATGTCCATCGGTCTGCTGATTGATGCCGGGCAGCCGGCCATCTGGCGCGGCCCCATGGTCACGCAGGCCCTCACGCAGCTGCTCACGGGCACGGAATGGGGCGAGCTGGATTACCTGGTGCTCGACCTGCCGCCCGGCACCGGCGACCTGCAGCTCACGCTGGCGCAGAAGGTACCCGTGGCCGGCGCGGTGATCGTCACGACGCCGCAGGAGATCGCCGTGGCCGACGCCCGCAAGGGGCTGCGCATGTTCGAGAAGGTGGCCGTGGGCGTGCTGGGCGTGGTGGAGAACATGGCCACGCATGTATGCACGAACTGCGGGCACGAGGATGCCATCTTCGGCAGCGGTGGCGGCGAGGCACTGGCTGCCGAGTGCGGCGTGGCACTGCTGGGCCGGCTGCCGCTGGACACCCGCATACGCGAGGAATCCGGGTCCGGCAGGCCCACAGTCCTGGCTGCCGCCGACACCGCGCGCGGCCGCGCCTATGTCGAACTGGCGCGCCGCACCGCCGGGGTGCTGGCGGCCAGGCCCCGCGATCGCAGCGGCACATTCCCCGGCGTCGTTGTCGAGAGAGCCACATGACCATCAAGTCCGACCACTGGATCCGCCGCATGGCGGAAGCCAATCACATGATCGAACCCTTCGAGGCCGGCCAGGTGCGCGAGTCCGGCGGGGCGCGCATCGTTTCCTATGGCACCTCGAGCTATGGCTACGACGTGCGCTGTGCGCGCGAATTCAAGGTGTTCACCAACATCAACAGCACCATCGTCGATCCGAAGAAATTCGACCCGCAGAGCTTCGTCGACATCGAATCCGACGTATGCATCATCCCGCCGAATTCCTTCGCGCTGGCGCGCACGGTGGAGTACTTCCGCATCCCCCGCAATGTGCTGGTGGTGTGCCTGGGCAAGTCCACCTATGCCCGCTGCGGCATCATCGTGAACGTGACGCCGCTGGAACCAGAGTGGGAAGGGCATGTGACGCTGGAGTTCTCCAACACCACGCCGCTGCCGGCCAAGGTGTACGCCAACGAGGGCGTGGCGCAGATGCTGTTCTTCGAGTCGGACGAGGTCTGCGGCACCTCGTACCGCGACCGGGGCGGCAAGTACCAGGGCCAGAAAGGCGTAACCCTGCCGAAGGCTTGATGACGTGATGCTGCCGAAGGCCTGACGGGTCAGCGCTCCAGCGTCGTGAGCGTCATCGACCACTCCACTTCGCGCCCGTTGCGGCGCTCGACCTTCAGTGGCAGGTAGCCCAGTTCACGGGCGCACCAGAAGTAGGTGGCCTTGCGCGAGCCGGGCCGGCGGCTGCTGAAGATGTCGGCGCGGTGCTCGCCGGCAATCGAGTTGATCGCTTCGCTGCCTTCCACCGCGTAGCGGTAATCCTTGATGCGGTCTTCGTCGACCAGAACGAAGCGCGCCGGCATGCGTTCCGACAGCAGCTCCTGCATCAGGGCCACCTGCACGGAAAGTGTATCGAGCAGGCCTGGCTGGATGGGCAGGTCCACTTTCTTGCGGTCGACGGTGCCGGTGACGCGGCCGCTCTGCCAGTCGAAGGTGATGGACTGCGACTTCTCGTCGGATGTGAAGGTGTCAGGCACCACCTTGCCATCCACGATGCGAAACACGCTCTTCGACACCTGGTTGGAGGGTATGGCCAGCCGGAACAGCCCGCGCGACTGGACACGCGATTCATAGGACCAGCGTCCATCATCCAGCTTCTGCAGCTGCAGGTGGCCAGTGCCTGCCGCCATGCCGTTCCAGCGGATGGCATAGGTGGCCTTGAAAGGCGCAAGGTCTGCAGCGGCGGCGAGGCCAGGCAGCAACAGCACCAGCAGCAGGGCCGCCAGCCGCAGCATCATGGAATCCTTGCCGGCTGCGCCAGCGGCGCGCCATCGAGCGTGGGATCGCCCCCATTCCACTGCAGCCGTCCGCTGGTCAGCCATTCGATCACCATGGGGTAGAGGATGTGTTCACGAGCATGAACCCGGGCTGAAAGACTGGCAACCGTATCCCCGGGAAGCACTGCTACGGCGCTTTGCGCGATCAGCGGACCGCCATCCAGTTCCGGCGTGACGAAATGCACACTGGCGCCATGTTCGCTGTCACCGGCGGCCAGCGCACGTGCATGGGTATCCAGTCCCTTGTGCCGCGGCAGCAGCGAGGGATGGATGTTGAGCATGCGTCCGCGGTAGCGCTCCACGAGGCGCTGCGAGAGCACGCGCATGAATCCGGCGAGGATGATGTAGTCGGCGCCGCTGTCGTCGATCGCGCCTTGCACCGCGGACTCGAAGGCCTGCCGGTCCTGGCGTCCCTCGCGCAGCAGTGCGCGGCGATCCACCACCACCGCGTGAAGGCCCAGTTCGCGCGCACGGGCAAGTCCCGCCGCCTCGGGGATGTCGGAAAGCACCAGCGCCACGCGCGCGGGAATACTCCCTTCCTGGCAGGCACGGGCGATGGCCACCATGTTGCTGCCGCCGCCGGAAATCAGCACCGCCAGACGCGGCAGGACGTCAGTCTTCGATGACAACACCGGCGTTTCCGGCGCGGATCTCGCCAATCTGCGTGGCCTGCTCGCCGCCGGCGCGCAGCAGCGCCAGGGCCTGCCCGGCATGGGCGGCGGGTACCACGGCGATCATGCCGATGCCGCAGTTGAAGGTGCGGTACATCTCCGCCGGTGTGATTCGGCCGGTGGTGGCCAGCCAGTCGAACACCGGGTCGCGATGCCAGCATGAGCGCACCAGGTGCGCCTCCAGGCCGTCGGGCAGCACGCGCGGGATATTGTCTGTGAGTCCGCCGCCGGTGATGTGCGCGAACGCGGACACCGGCAGCGCCGCGGCCAGTGCCAGCATGTTCTTCACGTAGATGCGGGTGGGTTCGAGCAGCCGGTCGAACAGCGGCCGGCCTTCCAGCTGCGTGGCCGCATCGGCACCGGCAACGGCGATGAGCTTGCGCACCAGCGAGTAGCCGTTGGAGTGCACGCCGGAGGAGGCGAGCCCGATGATGGCGTCGCCGGCCTTCACGCGCGTGCCGTCGAGCACCTGGCTGCGCTCGACCACGCCCACGCAGAAGCCGGCCAGGTCGTAGTCGCCGCCGTGGTACATGCCTGGCATCTCGGCCGTCTCGCCGCCAACCAGGGCACAGCCTGCCTGCAGGCAACCTTCTGCTATGCCGGTCACGACCTTCTCGGCCACGTCCACGGACAGCTTGCCGGTGGCGTAGTAGTCGAGGAAGAACAGCGGCTCGGCGCCCTGCACGGCGACATCGTTCACGCACATGGCCACCAGGTCGATGCCGATGCGCTCGTGGCGGTTGGTGTCGATGGCCAGGCGCAGCTTGGTGCCGACGCCGTCGGTGCCGGAGACCAGTACGGGCTCGCGGTAGCGCTGGGGCAGGGACACCAGCGCGCCGAAGCCGCCCACGCCGGCCAGCACCTCCGGCCGCATGGTGCGTTTCACGACGGGCTTGATGCGCTCGACCAGCTCGTCACCGGCGTCGATGTCGACGCCCGCGTCGCGGTAGCTGATGCCGCTTGTTGGCTGCATGGTTCGTCCTGGGGGAAGCTTTGAGATATTGTATAGGACTTTTCGCCGTGCCCTGGCCGCACTCCCGCCATGCGCCACCTGCCCAACATCCTCTGTTTTTTCCGCATTGCGCTGATTGCGCCCCTGATCCTCGCCATGCTCGAGGGGCAGCAGGTGCAGATCCTGGTGCTGTTCACGCTGGCCGCGGTTTCCGACGGCCTGGACGGCTACCTGGCGAAGCGTTTCGGATGGACCTCGGAGCTCGGCCGCTTCCTCGACCCCGCCGCCGACAAGCTGCTGCTGATGTCCGTGTTCATCACGGCGGCCTGGCTGGACATCGCCCCCTGGTGGGTGGCGGCGGTCGCCATTGCGCGCGACGTCACCATCGGCGTGGGGGCGCTGATCTTCCGCGTCTGGTTCGGTCCGCTGCAGGGCCGGCCGACGGCCATCAGCAAGGTCAACACGGCAATGCAGATGGCCTACCTGCTGGCAGTGATCCTGGCCAGTGCCAGCGGCTTTCCGCCGCGCGCGCTGATCGAGGTGCTCGCGGTGGTCGTGGTGCTGACCACTGTGGTCAGTGGCATCGACTACGTGGGCCGGTTCCTGCAGCGCGCCTTTGCGCGGATGGCCACGTGAGGCAGCTGCCGCTCGGTGTGCGGCTGCAGGATCGCGCGCTGTTCGAAAGTTTCTTTCCCGGCGCCAATGGCCAGGCGCTGGTGGCGGCGCAGGCGCTGGCCTCCGGCAGCGATACATTGCTCTACCTGCATGGCATCGAGGCGGCAGGAAAATCGCACCTGCTGCAGGCAATCTGTGCGGCCTGTCCCGGTGCGGCCTACCTGCCACTGCGCACACTGCGGGAACTGGCGCCCGAGGCACTCGAAGGACTCGCCGGTTTGCCGCTGGTGGCCATTGATGACCCCGATGCCATCGCCGGCGAGATGGCCTGGGAACAGCACCTGTTTTCCCTTTACAACGAATGCCTGGCTGCCGGCACGCGTATCGCCGTGGCCGCACGCATCCCGGCGCCGGATCTGCCGCTGGTACTGCCAGACCTGCGGTCGCGGCTGGCGGCAATGCCGCATTTTGCGCTGCGCCCGCTGGATGAGTCCCAGCAGCGAAGCGCCTTGCTGGCGCGCGCCGCGGTGCGCGGCATCCAGCTGCCTGAAGATGCCCTGCATTACCTGCAGCGGCGTTTTGCCCGCGACATGGCAAGCCTGTCGCAAATCCTGGAGCGGCTGGACGCGGCCTCTCTGGAAGCCAAACGTCCGCTGACGCTGCCTTTCATCCGCAGCGTGCTGGGTGATCCATCCTGAAGATCGGGGGCGCGCCGGATGGCCCGGGGGCGGGAAGTGCGCGGATCAATCCTGCTGGCGAAGCAGCAGGGCCAGCCGGGCCACGCGCTTGCCCAGCGCCTGCGCCAGCGTGATCTCATCGTCGGTCAGGTCGGAACCTGCGGTGGTCGACGCCACGTGTGAGGCACCATAGGGAGTGCCGCCGCTGCGCGTGGTGTTGAGCAGCTGCTCGGTGTAGGGCAGGCCGATGCAGACCATGCCATGGTGAAGCAGGGGCAGCATCATCGACAGCAGGGTGCTTTCCTGGCCGCCGTGCATGCTCTGCGTCGAGGTGAAGACCGCCGCGGGCTTGCCGGCCAGTGTTCCTTCGAGCCAGAGGCTGGAGCTCTGGTCCAGGAAATGCTTCAGGGGTGCGGCCATGTTGCCGAACCGGGTCGGGCTGCCCAGCACCAGGCCGTCGCAGCCGCGCAGGTCATCGAGGGTTGCCCAGGGCGCGCCTTCGTCCGGCACCATCTTGTGCGGACGCTCGTTGTCGGCGGAAACCGGCGCGACGCTGCGCAGCCTGGCGCGGGCGCCGGCCACCGACTCGATGCCGCGGCACACCTGTCGCGCCAGCTGGGCAGTGCTGCCGCTGCGCGAGTAGTAGATGACCAGGATCTGTGCTTCCGGCGGGCTGGCCATGCGGTCAGCGCTGTGCGGTGGTCGTGGCGCCAAGGTCATCGGCGCCGTTCCAGCGGGTGGTCCAGCGCTGCACGACGATGTCCGGATACTGGCGGCGGCCGACGCTGCCGTTGTAGCGGGCCAGTGCCTTGCCCAGGTCGTTCTTCTCGCGTCCCAGGTAATGGCGCAGGATGGCGCAGCCCATGCGCATGTTGGCCTGCACCTGCACCAGCTGGTGGCGCTCCATGCCCAGCTCCTTCGGCCAGAAGGGCATGATCTGCATCAGCCCGACGGCTCCGGCACTGGACACGGCCCAGCGGTCGAAGCGGCTCTCCACGTCGATGACGGCCAGGATGAGCCCGGGCGGCAGGCGTTTCTCGCCCGGCCGGTGCGCCTCGCAGAATGCGGTCTCGAGGATCAGCATGCGCTCGGTGCTGTCTGCCACCAGGCGCCTGAGCCTGGGCTCCATCATTGCGAACCACACGGCCGAGTCGTATTTGTCGGCGAAGCAGGGTGAGCCGGCCACCGCCTTCTCGATGATGGCGCGCAGCTCCGGATCGCGCTGTGCCTGAGCGCCGGCGGTGCCCGCCGCGGCCAGCAGCAGCGCTGCCAGGCTAACGCGCCAGGTTGCGGCGGACTTCAGCCAGCACATCATCGACGGGAATCTCCGTGGTCGCGCCACTGCGCCGGTTGCGGTATTCGAGGCGTCCGGCCGCAAGGCCCCGGTCGCCGACGACGATGCAGTGGGGAATGCCCAGCAGTTCGGCATCGGCGAATTTCACTCCGGGCCGCGCATCGCGGTCGTCGTAGAGCACGTCGATGCCGGCAGCGGTGAATGCGGCATAGAGGCTGTCGGCCTGCTTGCGGACGGCCTCGGAGCGATCATGGTTGAGGGTGACCAGCAGCACGGTGTAGGGGGCAAGGGGTTCGGGCCAGATAATGCCCTTGTCATCATGATTCTGTTCAATGGCCGCTGCCACGATGCGCGTCACACCTATGCCATAACAGCCCATCAGGGGGACGAGGTCCTTGCCGGCGGGGTCGAGCACGGTGAGCTTCAGGGCCTCGCTGTACTTGCGGCCGAGCTGGAAGATGTGGCCCACCTCGATGCCCCGACGGATGGTCAGGCTGCCCTTGCCGGAAGGCGAGGGATCGCCGTCGACCACATTGCGCAGGTCCGCGGTTTCGGGTTCCGGAAGATCACGGCCCCAGTTCACGCCGGTGAGATGGGCATCCACGGCATTGGCACCGCAGACGAAATCCGCCAGCGCTGCCGCGGCATGGTCGGCCACGATGCGGCAGGGCAGGCCCACGGGACCCAGGAAACCGGTCTCGGTACCCGTGGCCGCCTGCACACGTGCGGCGCTGGCCATGCGCAGCGGGCTGGCCACGCCGGCGATCTTCTGTGCCTTCACGGCATTGAGTTCATGGTCGCCGCGCACCACCAGCGCCACCACGCCGCCGTCGCTGCCCTCGACCACCAGCGTCTTCACGCAGCGATCGGCAGGCACTTTCAGCAGGGCACACACCGCGGCGATGCTCTTGGTGGCTGGTGTGGCCACCTGCGTCATCGCCTGTGCGGCGGGAGCGCGCCTGCCATCGAAGGCAGGCGTCGTGGCCAGCTCGAGGTTGGCGGCATAGTCATCGGCGTCGGACACCGCGATGGCGTCTTCGCCCGAATCGGCCAGCACCTGGAACTCTTCGGATGCGCTGCCGCCAATGGAACCGGTGTCGGCGCGCACGGCACGGAAGGTGAGGCCCATGCGCTCGAACATGCGCATGTAGGCGGCCTTCATCACCGCATAACCCTCGGCCAGGGAAGCCTCGTCAGCGTGGAAGGAATAGGCATCCTTCATCAGGAACTCGCGCCCGCGCATCACCCCGAAGCGCGGGCGGATCTCGTCGCGGAACTTGGTCTGCACCTGGTAGAAGTTCACCGGCAGCTGGCGGTAACTCTTCAGCTCGCGCCGCGCGATGTCGGTGATCACTTCCTCGTGGGTGGGGCCGATCACGAAGTCGCGCTCATGGCGATCCTTCAGCCGCAGCAGCTCCGGGCCGTACTGCTCCCAGCGCCGGGATTCCTGCCACAGCTCGGCCGGCTGCACGGCAGGCATCAGCAGCTCCAGTGCGCCGGCGCGGTCCATCTCCTCGCGGATGATGTTCTCGACCTTGCGCACGGCGCGCAGGCCCATCGGCATCCACGTGTAGATGCCGGCGGCCAGGCGGCGGATGAGGCCGGCGCGCAGCATCAGCTTGTGGCTGATGACCTCGGCGTCGGCGGGGGATTCCTTGGCGGTATTGACCGGGTAGCGGGACAGGCGCATGCGGCTGTAAGGGCTCGGGGGATCGTGTGGGAAAGGACGGGCGAGTCTAGCAGGCCGACCGGACCTGCGCCGTTGTGGCGGGGGTGGCGCAGCCCTATCATGACTGCACGCCATGGAATCCCCTGATCCCTCCAGCCGGCCGCGCAGCCGGGCCATCTACCTGCTGCCGAACCTGTTTACCACCGGCTGCCTGTTCGCCGGTTTCTACGCCATCATCGCTGCCATCGACGGCAACTACCATCGCGCCGGTTTTGCGGTGTTTGCCGCCATGCTGTTCGACACACTCGATGGCCGCGTGGCGCGCATGACCCGCACTGAGAGTGCCTTCGGCAAGGAGTTCGACAGCCTCGCCGACATGGTGTCATTCGGCGTGGCGCCGGCCATCGTGGCCTACCAGTGGGGCGTGGCGCGCCTGTTCGAATATGGCGCGGCCTGGGGCCGCATTGGCTGGGCGGCCGCATTCCTCTATGCCGCCTGCGCGGCCATGCGGCTGGCGCGTTTCAATACCCGTCATGCCACGCAGGACAAGCGGTTTTTCGAGGGGCTTCCCAGTCCGTCCGCGGCGGCCATCGTCTCGGCCTTCTTCTGGGCCTCCAGCAGCTGGCGTGCGCCGGGCCTGCCGGGCCTGATCATGGCGACGCTGGTGACCGCCTCCGCCGGGCTGCTGATGGTCAGCAGCTTCGGCTACAACAGCTTCAAGCAACTGAACCTCGAAGGACCAGTGCGGTTCATGACCTTCCTGCTGGTGCCGCTGGGGTTCGTGCTGATCGCCATCGATCCGCCCAGGGCGCTGCTGGTGATCTTCGGCACCTATGCGCTGTCGGGCCCGGTGCTGTGGCTGATCCGGCGCCGCCGCCGCGGCCATCGGCATGAGGAGCCTGCCGGAGGCGCGGACTGATGGGGCAGCGTGCCGCGTACCTTGCGGCACTGGGCGTGCCGGACTGGAGACAGCGCCGTGCGATGGCGGTGCAGCCTGCAGCGCGTGCACCCGCCGCGCCAGCGCTGCCCGACCCGCCTGTCGGCGCAGATGCCTGTGGGAATGACAGCTGGGATGCGGTGTCGACCGAGGTGGCCGGCTGCACAC
>JALYWF010000002.1 GCA_030852845.1 Pseudomonadota bacterium | reverse complement strand
GCCGAAGAACTCCGCCAGCGAGGTTTCGACATTTGCGACGATACTGAGATTTCAGATCTACGCAGACCACTGTTCTGGCGAGGACCCTCAGCTGACGGCGAAGTTCGATAGCCTTATGAAGAACCTGAGCAGTCGCATTGAAGGAATCTCGACAAGCCTTCTAGCCTCTGCAGAGTTCAACGGCATGAAAGACCAGCTGGTTCCTGTCGAAATCATGGATGCCCTGAAACACAGCTTCCATGACCTGGCGCACAACGTCGAGAGACTCGATGCAGCTACCTGTTCGAAGACGCTTCTGGACTTTGGTGATCTGGACGACGAATCGCTGAAGTCATCACTGACGGCCAATCTCACGGCCGTGCAGAACATGAGTCAGAAGTTCGAAAAGATACACGCTCGATAGGCGTCGCCTGAAAGGGCAATACAGGGCGCAAACGACAACCTGCAATCAGACACCGCCGCGCGACGCGGAGGCGTAGAATTTCGCATACCTATCGGTCATCAGGAGTGGTTTCATGAGCAAAGGCATGGATCGTAAGAAGGAAGGGAAGAAGAAGCCCGCAAAGACCATGGAGGAAAAGCGGGCCGCGAAGAAGGAAAAGAAGGCGAAGCGGTAGTCGGCGTGCATTTGCGGCGCTTTTGCGGGCGCCGCGAAGGCAACGGCGTGGCCAATGTAGTGACCCTTGCGATCGGGGCGCTGCGATTCTTCTTCGTCAGGGCCGGAGAGAAGATGCTTGAAGAAACACTTGGGCAGGCCTGCCTGACCTACAAGTCACGGGTGAGGCGCTGGCTATAAAGCCGCAAGCTGGCCGCCTGACGGACCGCAGCCGCAACAAGTCGAGGACAATTGATGACGACAGCCAGACCATTTCTGATGTTCCAGGGCGGCGTGGCGCAGGCGGCGCTGGACCTGTATTTCAGCACCTTCCCGGACTCGCGGATGGTGCGCGTCGAACGCTACGGACCAGGCGAGCCCGGACCTGCGGGAACGATCAAGGTCGCCACTTTCACGCTGTGCGGCCGTGAGTTCATGTGTTCGGATAGCCCCGTTCCACACCAGTTCTCCTTCACCCCGTCGAGCTCGACGTTTGTCGACTTCGACACGGTTGAGGACCTGGACCGGGCATTCCACATCCTGGCGGAGGGTGGCCAGGTGATGATGCCCCCGGACAACTATGGATTCAGCAAGCGTTTCGGTTGGTTGGCAGACCGCTTTGGCGTGTCGTGGCAGCTGAACGTTGCCGCGTAGTCCGCAGCGCGCCTCAAACTGAGACGACATGGAGAGCACGAAGTTGGAAACCCCAAGCGCCACATCGCGTCCCCGGGTCGCCGCGATCACCGCCTTCGTGCCGGCCAGGGATTTCGCCAGGTCCAGGAGCTTCTACCTGGATCTCGGCTTCGAGCAGCCCTGGGGTCTGCGGGTTCTCTACCTCACGGACCCCAACGGCGTTTTGTGGCACATTGCCGAGACGCCCGGGAAATGACCACTTTCAGCGGTTCCACCCGCAGCATCGAACCCGCCTGATTGCAGGGAGTGCAGTAACCATGCGCACATTCGAGCTCAAGGGAGAGGAGGCGACGCTTCGCCTTTCGGGCGAGCCGCCGCCCATTGCGGCGCCGTATTTTGGGTGGGAGTACCGTGCAGAACTGCAGGGGCATGCCATGCAGGTGACGCTGGCGGTGACGGACGACGACCCGACGTCGTTCGTGGAGTTCTTCGAATCCCTGGCGGAGGATGCCCAGGGGTGGGCGGAAACCCGGGGCTATGAATCGCTCGACGGCACGCTGCGGATTGCGGCAACTCACGACAGGATCCGCGGCGTGCGGCTGGAGCTGCGGCTGCGGGGGGATGCGCGCAGCGGATTTGACTGGTCCGCAAGCCACAGACTGAGCGTGGAGTCTGGCAACCTGGGCAAGCTCGCCGCCGCAGCGCGGGCGTTTGCGGTGTGATCTTAGCCCCCATCATATTCATCACGCTGTTTCTGTCGGCCGCGCAGGTCGCCGTCCCGGCGGAGCCGTCCGCAGCCGCGGTGCAGATTCCCGCGCGCGACCAGCAGCGCATTGCGGAGCTTGTGTGCACGCCCATCGGCGCGAACGGTGTGGATGCCGTGCAGGCCCGCCGGCAGGGCACCCGCGAAAGCATCGCGGAAGTACGTTGCCTGCCCCACGCCACCAGCTACTCCATCCCGGTGGCCAGGCTTGCCACCTGTACCGGCAGCGCCAGTCGCTGGCAGTGCAGGCCCCGCGGTGACGCCCTGCGCATGACACTGCCCGATGACTCGGTGCTCACCGTGACGGCCACGGACCTGCCATTAAAAGCCGCGGCAGAGGCCATACGCGAAGCGGCCAAGCTCACCATCCGTCCTTTCTACCGCCCGGCGGTGCGCGTGATGCGCGACGCCTGCTCTGTTGCCCGCACAAGTACCTCCACGCGGCGCGGGACGGAGAGCTTCGCCATCCACTGCGGCGAAACGAAGATGGTGCTCACGAAGGATTGCTGGGACAGCGGCTGCCGCTACTTCATTCCCTTCGCAGAGAACTACTGAGGCGCCCATGCGACTATGGTCTGTGCATCCGCGCTACCTGGATGCCCGCGGCCTGGTGGCGCTATGGCGCGAGGCGTTGCTGGCCAAGGCAGTGCTCGGTGGCCGTACGAAGGGCTACCGGCAGCATCCGCAGCTCACCCGCTTTCGTGCGCATCCCGCGCCGCGGCTGGCCATCAACGCATACCTGCAAGCCATCCACGAAGAGGCCACCGCGCGTGGCTACCATTTCGATCGCCGCAAGATCGGGCGCCTGCAACCGGTGGCGCGCATCAGCGTGCCTGAAGGCCAGCTGCAGCATGAGTGGCGGCACCTGCTGCGCAAGCTGGCGACGCGCAGCCCCGAGGTGCATGCGCGCTGGCATCGGGCTGTCAGACCGCGGCAGCACCCGCTGTTCCGCGTGCGTCCGGGGCCGGTGGCGCCCTGGGAGAAGAGTGCGCCAGAGTAGGGTTACGCGCTGCGGAACCCGCAGCGTCGCGCATCGCCGTCGGCTTGCACGCGGATGCCCGGACCTGTAGAACAATTGGCATCCGCGAATACGCGGCGGCGCTTTCAGGCGCACGGGGGAAACATGGCACCATCATCGTCTCGCGACGAGTGGATCGACCGTTATGAGCGCAGTCACCGGCATCCGGTGAACCGCGCCTGCCACACTGCGGGCATTCCGATGATCGTGCTGTCGCTGCTGCTGGCCCTGCCGGCCATCGTCGTGCCCGCACTGCGCCTGCCGGCGCTTGCGTTGTTCGTGGCGGGATGGATACTGCAGTTCATCGGCCACGCAGTGGAGGGCAAGGCGCCGGAGTTCTTCTCCGACTGGCGCTTCCTGTTCGTCGGATTCCGCTGGTGGCTGCTGAAGGTGACTGGTCGGGTCTGATTGCCGGTGAGGGCATGTACGAACTGTATATCGGCAACAAGAACTACTCCTCCTGGTCGATGCGCCCATGGGTGCTGATGCGCTCGCTGGAGATTCCGTTCCGGGAACGGCTGATGCCCTTCCACCTGAACCAGGGCGAGCGGGCCTTCACGAATTTCTCACCCACCGGGCGTGTGCCGCTGCTGGTCGATGGCCAGACGCGGGTGTGGGATTCGCTTTCGATCACGGAGTACCTGGCCGAGCGCCATGGCGGCGTGTGGCCGGATGATGCCGCGGCCCGTGCCTGGGCACGCTCGGCGGCGGCAGAAATGCACAGTGGTTTCGGCGACCTGCGCAACGACTGCTCGATGAGCGTGGGCGTGCGCGTGCGGCTGCATCACGTCACCGACCAGCTGCTGGCGGACCTGCGGCGACTCACCGAACTCTGGCGCGATGGCTTCACGCGCCATGGTGGTCCCTTCCTCACCGGCCGCACCTTCGGCGCCGTGGATGCATTCTTCGCACCGGTGGCCGCACGCGTGCAGACGTACGGCCTGCCCCTGCAGCGCGAAGCGATGTCGTACGTGGAGCGGCTGCTGGCGCACCCACCGGTGCGCGAATGGATCGAGGCGGGCATCGCCGAGGGCTTCCGCGACGAGCCGCATGAGCGGGAAATCCGCTCGAAGGGCGAAGTCGTACAGGACCTGCGCGCAGCTGTGAAATGATTCGCTGATGAAGCGAACCTGGATTTCCCTGCCGGCAGCGGCAATGCTGCTGGCCGCATGCACCGTCACGCCAGTCCAGCGGCCCGGGCCCGCGTCACCGGTCGAACCCCCCGCGCCATCCCTGCGTTATTCCCCCGCCCGATGGCAGGAACTGCCGGGCTGGACGGCGGACGACACGGCTGCCGCATGGCCCGCATTGCAGGCCAGCTGCCGCAGTTCGCGCATGCCGCCGGCCTGGGGTGCCTTCTGTACCCAGGCGCTTGCGGTGCCGGCGTCGGACCGCGCTGCCCAGCGCACGCTGCTGGAAACGCGGCTGCGCCCCTGGCGGCTGGTGCTGGAAGGCGAGGGTAGCCAGGCCGCGCGCCAGGACCAGGGACTCATCACGGGTTACTACGAGCCGGTGCTCAACGGTTCGCGCCGTCGCGGCGGCACCTTCCAGACGCCGTTGTATGCGGTGCCGGATGACCTGGTGACGGTTGATCTGGGTGCGCTGTATCCCGCGCTGCAGGGCGAGCGTGTGCGGGGGCGCTTGCAGGGCCGGCGCGTGACGCCCTATCCCGATCGCGCACAGCTGGCTGACGGACGGCTGCTGGGTGGCAAGGAAATCGTCTGGGTCGACAGCGCCATCGATGCCTTCTTCCTGCAGATCCAGGGTTCCGGACGCGTGCGGCTGGCGGATGGCACGATGATCCGCGTGGCGTTCGCGGATGTGAATGGCCATCCATACCGCGCCATCGGCCGCTACCTGGTGGCGCAGGGAGAGATGACGGTGGAGGAGGCGACCGCCCCGGCCATCCGCCAGTGGCTGGCCGCGCATCCTGAACGACAGGCGGAGGTGTTCAACACCAATCCCAGCGTGGTGTTTTTCCGCGAGCAGCCGCTGGGCAATGCGGCGGTGGGGCCGGATGGCGCCATGGGTGTGCCGCTCACTGCCGGCCGTTCGCTGGCGGTGGATCCGCGCCTGTTGCCGCTGGGCGCGCCGATGTTCCTCGCCAGCACGCATCCGGTCAGTGGCGCGCCGCTGCAGCGACTGATGCTGGCGCAGGACACCGGTGGCGCGATACGGGGCGCGCTGCGGGCGGATTTCTTCTGGGGCATGGGTGCCGAGGCCGGTGACGCTGCAGGCCGCATGCGGCAGGACGGCGCCCTGTGGCTGCTGTGGCCGGCAGACCAGCCGCTGCCGGTTGCCGTGCGCTGAGGCGCGGACGTTGACGGAACTTGCGGGCTGCACCTAAGGTCCATTCAGAGCCATATTTCGCAACGGATCGAAGGGGAGCAGCATGGGCATCAGCGACAGGGAAATCTCGCGACGTCGGGTCATCCAGGCGGGAGCCGCAGCCGGTGTGGCAATGGTGGCAGGCCGTACGCTTGCCGCGGCAGCTTCCATCATCACCAAGGCGATTCCTTCGACGGGCGAGAAGATTCCAGTGGTAGGCACGGGCACCAATGCCTATGGCGTGAACGGTGCCGAGGAACTCGCCGAGCTGAAGCGTGTGCTCACCGCGATGCCGGGCATGGGCGGCATGGTCATCGACACCGCGCGCGCCTACGGCAGCTCCGAGGAGGTGATCGGCAAGCTGCTGGCCGACATCGGCAATCGCGACAAGTTCTTCCTTGCCACCAAGACACCGATGAACGGTGATGTGTCCAATGGCAAGGCCGTGCTCGATGAATCCTTCCGCCGCCTGCAGGTGAGCAGGATCGACCTGATGCAGATCCACAACCTGCATGGCATGAACGAGCTGATGCCGCATTTCAAGGAATACAAGGCGGCGGGCAAGATCCGTTATATCGGCATGAGCACCTCCACCGACAACCAGTACGACGGCATCGCGCAGGCCATCCGCGCGCACAAGCCAGACTTCGTGCAGGTGGATTACTCCATCGGCAACCGCGGTGCCGCCGACAGCGTGCTGCCGCTGGCGCAGGAGCAGGGCCTGGGGGTGCTGATCAACGTGCCCTTCGGTGGCCGTGGCCGCACGCTGTTTCCGCGGGTGCAGAACGTGGCGGTGCCGGACTGGGCGAAGCAGGAGCTGGACATCGGCAGCTGGGCGCAGTTTTTCCTCAAGTACATCGTCTCGCAACCGGCAGTGACCGTAGCGATTCCCGGCACTACCACCATGGCCTACCTGCAGGACAACCAGGCCGCCGGCCGCGGGCGCTTGCCCACCGCCGCGCAGCGGAAGAAGATGGAGGAGTTCTGGGACGGACTCCCGTCCTGATCCACCGGAGGCTTCCATGGCCATGCAGATCGACATCGGCATCGACAAGAAGGACCGGCTGGCCATCGCCGCCGGGCTGGGCAACCTGCTTGCCGACACGTACACGCTCTATCTGAAGACCCACAACTTCCACTGGAACGTGACGGGTCCGATGTTCCAGACGCTGCACCTGATGTTCGAGACGCAGTACAACGAGCTCGCGCTGGCGGTGGATCTGGTGGCCGAGCGCATTCGTGCGCTCGGTGTGCCGGCGCCGGGCACCTATGCGGAGTTCGTGAAACTCAGCTCCATCAAGGAATCCACCGGCGTGCCGAAGGCGCGCGAGATGATCAAGCAGCTGGTGGAGGGACAGGAGGCGGTGGTGCGCACCGCGCGCAAGCTGTTCCCGGTGGTCGAGAAGGCTGGCGATGAAGCCACGGCCGACCTTCTGACCCAGCGAATCCAGCTGCACGAGAAGACAGCCTGGATGCTGCGCGCCCTGCTCGAGAAGGAGTAGGGCGCGCCGTGACCTTCGTCCTCACTCCTCGAGGATGAAGGTCACCTTCAGCAGCACGCGGTATTCGGTGATCTTGCCGTCCTTGCCGCACTCGACTTCCATCTCTTTCACCCAGGCGCCACGGACGTTCTTCAACGTCTTGTTGGCGCGGGACACGCCGTTTTCGACGGCGTCATCGAAGCTCTTCTTGCTGCTCGACTTGATCTCGGTGATGCGCGCGACAGTCATGATTCCCTCCTTGGGAGCAGTGGTCTATTCCAGGGCGAATGCCAGGAGTACGTTGCCGGGGCGGCCCACCAGTCCGCCATAGCCGGCATTCACGTATAGCATGCCGCCAGCCACGATGGCGCCCGGGCCATCCATGCTGGCCCCACTGGCCTTCACGCCGTTCACCGTGGTGAATTCGCGGTTGGCATCGAACATCCACAGCACCTTGCCGTCGGCGGTGGAGTAGGCGCGCAGCGCACCATCGTGCGAGCCGCTGAACACCGCGCCGGGAATGGCGGTGACCGCCGCTCCCTGGCCGGCGCCGCAGCCCTGGCGCTTCTGGCCGCAGGCCAGCGCCTGTGGCGGCGCCTGCCAGGTGATCTTGCCGGTGGCGAGATCGATGGCAGTCATGCCGCCCTGCACGTCGGCCTGGAAGGCGTTGGTGCCGGTGTAGAAGTTCTTGCCGTCGGCGGCGCCGCCCCACTGGCCGCCGAGGCCACTGGGTTTGCCGAACTGCGTCTGCCACAGCAGCGCGCCCTTGTTGTCGGGATCGAGCGCGAAGGCGATGCCGGACTTCTGCGGGATCACGATGATGTCGCGGCGGCCGACCGTGGCCAGGATGGGCGTGGCGGAGAAGTCGTAGTCCGGGCCCAGCACGGCGGGGCAGCCGGGGTTGTCGGGATTGGTGGGGCGGCAGCCCATGGTCCACTGGTCGCCGGGCAGCACCTGGTGGTGCCAGCGCACCGCGCCGGTTTTCATGTCGAAGGCGATGATGGCATCGGTCATCGGTTGCACCGGATCGGCATAGCCATTGCCGGTTGCGGCGTAGACCACGCCGCGCTTCACGTCCACCGACGGCGCGGACCAGATGCCACCGCCGGCGGGGCCGAACATCTGCACACCCGCGGCGTTCTTCGCGCGCGGCTTCGGCTCATCGACGGTCCAGGTCTTCCACAGCAGCTTGCCGGTGTTCACATCCACCGCCGAGAGGCTGCCGCGGAAGGTGCAGCAGCTGTTGCCACCGTTGGCGCCGCGGCCTTCTTCGCTCAGGCCCTGTATTCCGACGAAAACGCGGCCGTCGTGCACGATCGGCGAGCCGGTGATGCCGGCGTTGGCGTGCTCGTCGAGCTTGATGTTCCACAACAGGGCGCCGGTGTTGGCATCGAGCCCATAGAGCGTGGAGCGCTGGTCGCCGACGATCACGGCGAAGCCGCGCTTGCCGCCAGACTTGTAGGGGGTGACCGAGGGTGCGGTGCGCACGCCGGCGGCGGCCTTGAAGCTCCAGTGCGTGCAGCCGGTGGCGGGATCGAGCGCGTGCACCTCACCGCTCTCGCTGCCGACGAAGAGGCGGCCGCCGGCCAGCGTGGGCTGGGTGCGCGCGGAGGAGACGCCGGTGTAGCCGAAGGCCCACTTGAGTTTCAGGCGTGGCAGGTCGGCAGCGGTGATGCCACCCTTCTTTGCATCCTGGAAGCGCGTGGAGGCGGGGCCGTTGCCGAAGCCGTTCCAGCTGATGCCGCGCGAGGGATCGGACATCGGCGCGGACTTCGCGCAGTGGTTGGCGGACTGCAGGGTGCCGGCAGTGGCGGAGAC
>JALYWF010000194.1 GCA_030852845.1 Pseudomonadota bacterium | reverse complement strand
GGTTTGCATCGAGTGCCTCCTGCTCGCCCGCGTCGATGGGATCGCTCTGCTTGAGCAGGCACAGCGCGAGGAAAGCCTCGAGGAAGCGCAGCTTGTTCTGGTTGACGCCGACCGGATCGAAGGCGCTGACGTCGAGCGCCCGCACCTCGACGTATTCCACGCCTGCGCGCAGCAGCGCGGCGCTCGGGCTCTCGCCCGAGCGTGCGACGCGCTTCGGACGGATGAAGCTGTAGTACTCGTTCTCGATCTGCAGGATGTTGGCGTTGAGCTGGCGGTATTGACCGTCGACCTTCACGCCGAGCTTCTCGTAGGGCGGATGCAGGGTCGACATCGCCTGCCGCAGGTCGCGCACGTAGTGGTCCAGGCTGTTGACCGAAACCGACACCTCCGCCTGGTTGCGGTTGCGGTAGCCGATGTCGCTCATGCGCAGCGAGGTGGCGTGGGGTCCGTAGGCCGTGCGCGCGCCCAGCGGCTGCAGGCCATCGAGGTCCTCGCCGACGAAGTCACGGCTGGTGGCCGGCGAGGCGCCGAAGAGATAGAGAACGATCCACGACAGGCGGCGATAGTTGCGCAGCAGGTCGAAGTAGCTGGTGGAGCGGAAGTCCTGCGTGTCGCCGCCGCGCTCGGCGCGCACGGCGGCATACACCTGCCAGAAACCCGCGGGGAATGAGTAATTGAAGTGCACGCCGGAGATGGCCTGCATCAGCGCGCCGTAGCGGTGCCGGAGACCCTCGCGGTACACGTACTTCATCTGGCCGATATGCGAGGTGCCATAGCGGGCAGTGGGTACGTCCGCATCGCCCTCCAGCGGACAGGGCATGGAGGTGGCCCACAGCAGCTCATCGTCGAGGTGGCGATAGACGAACTGGTGCAGGTCGAGCAGGTACTGCAGCAGTTCCCAGCTGGTGCCGAAGGCCGGGGTGACCAGCTCGATCAGCGCCTCGGAGAAGTCCGTGGTGACATGCGCGCTGGCCAGGGCCGAGCCCATGGCGGAAGGATGGGGGGTGTGGGCGATGCGGCCGGCTGCCGTCACCCGCAGCGCTTCGCGCTCGACGCCCTTGAGTCCGCCCTGCAAAAGGCGCGGCTCCCGGGAATTGACCAGCGCGGAAAGACGGCTTTCGAAGGTGCTATCGACGGCGCGGCCCATGAAGCGCGGCAGTCTACACCAGCCACCCCCGCCTCCGCGCGCTGGCGGGATGGCCGGGGCTAGAATCGGTTGCGTGCGCCACCCGGACGACTGCCCTCCAGGGGCGGCAGGCGGAGGCTGGTAGAATAGGACTTCCCGATGACTCACGGGCCGATCACTCACGGGGGCCGGGGCCGCGGGGCACGGCCGGCACCAGGCGGACAAGCCGCGCTGGCCTGCTCATTACTGTACTGAACAGAGGTCAATCATGCTTGCAGGTGCTGTGGTCAGGCGCGTCGCGATCGTTGGCGGTGCGCGCATTCCCTTTGCGCGCGCCCATGGGGCCTATGCCGGGGTCAGCAACCAGGAAATGCTGACCGCCGCGTTGCGCGGCACGGTCGAGAAGTTCGGCCTGCAGGGCAAGCGGCTGGGCGATGTGATCGCCGGTGCGGTGCTGAAGCATTCGAAGGACTTCAACCTGGTGCGCGAGTCGGTGCTCTCCTCGGGGCTCGACCCGCAGACACCGGGCCTGGACATCCAGCGTGCCTGCGGCACCAGCCTGGAGGCCGCCATCCTCGTCGGCAACAAGATTGCGCTGGGGCAGATCGATGCCGGCATCGCCGCCGGCGTGGACACCATCAGCGATCCGCCGGTGGTGTTCCCGGCGGAATACCGCGACCTGCTGCTGGCCAGCTATCGCGGCCGTACGTTCATGCAGCGCCTGAAGCCCTGGTTCAAGCTCAGGCCGCGGCATTTCAAGGCCGTGATGCCCGGCGTGGTCGAGCCGCGCACGGGGCTGTCGATGGGACAGAGCTGTGAGCTGATGGCCAAGACCTGGCAGATCAGCCGGCAGGACCAGGATGAGCTGGCGGTGCGCAGCCACCTGAACGCGGCGGCATCCTGGCAGGCCGGCTTCCACGACAGCCTGGTGCTGCCGTTCATGGGATTGAAGCGCGACAACAACGTGCGCGCCGACACCTCCGTGGAGAAGATGGCGAAGCTGCGCACAGTGTTCGATCCCTCGCCTGCGGGCACGCTCACCGCGGGCAACAGCACACCGCTCACCGATGGCGCCGCCGCCGTGCTGCTGGCCAGCGAGGACTGGGCGCGCAGCAACGGCCTGCCGGTGAAGGCGGTGCTCACCTACGGCAAGACCTGGGCGGTTGATTTCGCCGACGGCCATGAAGGCCTGCTGATGGCGCCGGCCTACGCGGTTTCCGACATGCTGAAGGACGCCGGGCTGTCGCTGCAGGACTTCGACTTCTACGAGATCCACGAGGCCTTCGCCGCGCAGGTGCTGTGCACGCTGAAGGCCTGGGAATCCGCCGAGTTCTGCCGCGAGCGGCTGGGGCGCGCTGCGCCGCTGGGCGCCATCGACCGCAGCAAGCTCAACATCAAGGGCAGCAGCATCGCGATGGGCCATCCCTTCGCCGCCACCGGCGCACGCATCCTCGCAGTGGCCGCACACCTCTTCGATGAGCTGCCGCAGGCGAAGCGCGGGCTCATCTCCGTGTGCACCGCCGGCGGCATGGGCGTGACGGCCATCGTGGAACGGCCTTGAGCAAGTCCTCCGCCGGCGGCCAGTTCACGCGCCTGATGGCGCGCGACGGGCATGAGTTCGACGCCTGGCTGGCGCCGGCTGCCAGCACACCGCGCGGCGCGGTGCTGGTGCTGCAGGAGATCTTCGGCGTCAACGCGCACATGCGCGAGGTGACCGACAGCTTTGCCGCCGAAGGCTACGTGGCCATCTGCCCGAGCCTGTTCGACCGTGTGAGGCGCAATGTGGAGCTGGACTACAGCCCGCAGTCGGTGGAGCAAGGTCGCGGTTATGTGCTGCAGCTGAAAGAGGAGAAGATCCTCGCCGACCTCACCGCCTGCGTCAATGTGGTCAGGCGCAATGGCCCGGTGGGCGTGGTGGGATATTGCTGGGGCGGCAGCCTCGCCTACCTTGCAGCCTGCGCGCTGCCAGTGCGTGCCGCGGTGTCCTATTACGGCACGCGCATCATGCAATTGCTCGACCGCAAGCCGCGCGTGCCGGTGCAATATCATTTCGGCGCGCTGGACAAGACCATTCCGCCGGAAAACATCGGCAAGATCCGCGCTGCGCATCCCGAAGGCGAGTTCTACGTCTACCAGGCCGACCACGGCTTCAACTGCGACCACCGCGCGGCATACGATGCCGCAGCAGCGTCGCTGGCGCGCGAACGCACGCTGGCCTTCTTCGCGAAGCACCTCGCCGAAACCCTAGACGCAGACGAGCAGCCGCTGGACGACTGGGGCGATGCCTGAGTTCCAGCCTTCCCCCGCGTATCGCGACGCGGGCCCCTACCGGACCGGCGTACTGCTGGTCAATTCGGGTACGCCCGATACGCTGACCAGCGGCGGTGTGCGCAATTTCCTGCGGCGCCTGCTGGGGGATCCGCGCACCATCGAGGCCCCGCGGTGGATCTGGAATCCCGTGCTGTACGGGGTGATCCTCACCACCCGGCCGCCGCGCGTGCTGCCCAAGTACCGGCGGTTGTGGACGGAAGACGGCTCGCCGCTGCTGCTGCATTCGCTGGCGCTGCGCGATGCCTTGCGCGCGCAGCTCACTGACAGCCGGGGCGAACCGGTGGCGGTGGAGCTGGGCATGCTCTATTCCACTCCCGATGTAAGACAGGGCCTGGCCACGCTGCGCAATGCCGGCGCGCAACGCGTCATCGTGCTGCCGCTGTTCCCGCAATATTCCGGCACCACCAATGCGGCGGCGGCCGACCAGGTGGGCGCGGCGCTGCGCGCCTGGCGTTTCGTGCCCGAGCTGCACCTGCTGCCTGACTACGCCGTCGAACCGGCCTACATCGCCGCGCTCGCGGACAGTGTGCGCGCCCACCGCGCGACGCAGGGTGCGGGTGACCACCTGCTGATGAGTTTCCACGGCATTCCGAAGCGCTACTGCGACGAGGGCGATCCCTACCAGCGCAAATGCGGGCTGACGGCGCATGCACTGGCGCAGGCGCTGGGCCTGGGCGACAGTGAATGGACACTCAGCTTCCAGTCGCGCGTGGGTGCGGCGGAGTGGCTGAAGCCCTACACCGATGACGTGGTGAAGCAGCTGGCGCAGCGCGGCGTGCGCCGGCTCGATGCCATCTGTCCGGGCTTCGCCGTGGACTGCCTCGAGACCGTGGATGAAATCGGCCACGAGGCGGACGAGACCTTCCGCGCCGCCGGCGGCGAGGCGCTGCGTTACATCCCCGCGCTCAACTCCGGTCCCGCACAGGTGGGCCTCGTCTCGGCGCTGCTGCGCCCGCTGCTGTAGCGCGCGTGCTGGGCCGTTTCCTCGAAGTCTCGCTGCTGGCCCGGGACATCGGGACGTCCTGGCAGCGCTGGCTGTCGCTGGGCTTTGCATCCGGCGAGGCGGGCGATGTGTGGCCGCATCCTTATGGTGTGGTGGCCTGCCAGGGGCTGGCCGTGGGCCTGCATGCGCGCGCCGCCGAACCCCTGGTGCTCAGTTTCGTGCGGCCCGGCGTGGACGAACTGGAACAGGAGCTGTCGACCCGGCTGATGGGCGTCGAGCGCGCCGTGCTGGGTCCGGATGTGTTCAACCTGCTGGAACTGCGCGAACCGGGCGGCCTGCTGCTGCGCGTGCAGGAAGCACGCAGCTTCTCGCCACCAGCCGAGCTGCCGCGCACCACGGCGCTGGGGCGCTTCCGCACGCTCAGCCTGCCCTGCCACGACCTGGCGGAAGCGCGCGGCTTCTGGGAGCGCCTGGACTACGAGGTGCGTGACATCGACAGCCCATGGGACGGCATTCTGGTGGAAGGCCTGCCGCTGGCCTGCCATGCGCCCGATGTGCTGGATGCACCCATGCTGGTGTTCGACCAGGCCGGCGAGGACCTGGACGCAGAGGCCCTGCGTGAAGCCGTGCTCGGCACGCCGCGCGGATTGCCGGCGCTGCGCGGACGGCGCCATCGTCTGCTGCACACACCTGAAAAACTGGCGATCCTGCTGCTGGGCGCGACGGGCTGAGCGCGCCGCGCTCGCTTACAATGGGGCATCGGTAATGGCCGGAGCCCGCGTGCATGCGCCTGATGTCCCTGCTGCTGGTGCTGTTCCTGCTGAGTCCGGCCATGGCGGACGAAGGCATGTGGCCCTTCGACAA
>JALYWF010000044.1 GCA_030852845.1 Pseudomonadota bacterium | reverse complement strand
GCAGCCGGCCGACCGCAGCGGCGGCGCCAGCGTCGCCATCCACGCGCCGGCCGACGGCCGCGTGCTGTCGGTGCCGCAGGAGAGCGAGAACGTGCTGCCGGCCGGCAGCCCGCTGATCCTCATCGGCGACCCGACACACATCGAGGTAGTGGCGGAGTTCCTGTCCCAGGATGCCGTGCGCATGGAACCCGGTGCGCCGGCCCGCATCGAGAACTGGGGCGGCGACCCGCTGGCCGCCAGCGTGGAGCGCATCGAGCCGGTGGCCCGGATGAAGGTGTCCGCCCTGGGCGTGGAGGAACAGCGTACCAACGTGATCCTGCAGTTCAACGACGCTGCTGCCGCCTCGCGCCTGGGCCATGACTTCCGCGTGGACGCGCGCGTCATCATTGACGAGGCTAAAGATGCAGTGCGTGCACCGCTGGGCGCGCTGTTCCGCCACGGCGATGGCTGGGCGGTCTACAGGGTGCGTGCCGGACGCATCGAACTGGCACCCGTGACCATCGGCATCTCCGACACCAGCTTCAGGGAAATCAGGCAGGGACTTGCTCCCGGCGACACCGTCGTGCTGTTTCCCGGCAACTCCATTGGCGCCGGCCTGCGCGTGAAACCACGCGGCTGAGCGTTCCGGAAGCCACCTACAGCAACTTCCGCGTTCCGCCTACCGGTGCAGGCAACCTGCCCGGCGCATCATCGGCGCACCGAAGGGCAGCGGAGATGCGCGCATGACAACCGTGACGACCATCGTGGAAGGCGGGTTTTCACCAGCACTTTCCGCCAGCCGGCCAGCCGGCGCCGACAGCGCCGTTGCATGGAGCGCCATCTTCGCCGGCGCCGTTGCGGCAGCTGCCCTGTCGCTGATCCTGCTCGTGCTGGGCATCGGGCTGGGACTTTCGGTGGTATCCCCCTGGGTAGGCGCCACACCCTCCGAATCGCAGATGACCTGGTCCACCATCGCGTGGATCTTTGTCACAGCCTTCGCTGCCTCGGGGCTCGGCGGCTACATCGCCGGTCGCCTGCGCACGCGCTGGCCTTCGGCGCAACAGGACGAGGTGTACTTCCGCGACACGGCGCATGGATTCCTCGCCTGGGCGGTGGCCACCCTGCTGACTGCCGCAGCCTTCACCAGTGTGATCGGCAGCATCCTGGGCTCACCTGATCCTGTGGTCGCCCCGCTCAACGAGATTACCGATGAGGCGCGACGCAATGCGGCCAAGGCATCGCTGTGGATATTCGTCTCGCTGCTGATCGGCGCCTTCGCGGCCAGCTGGCTTGCCACCTACGGCGGACGCCGCCGCGACCTGCCCTGAATCAACGAAGGAGCCAACATGCGTTCGATACTGCTCTGGCTGCTCGGCGTTCCCATCCCCATCATCATCCTGCTCGCATTGATCTTCTGAGGATGGCGGGCCCGTTCGCGCCCGCTTCGTCCGGGCCTGCCTCGCCCGGGCCTGCCTCGCCCTGATGATCGTCGCCACGGCAGGCTGGTCGATTCCGCGCGACTGCGCGGCCGCGTTGCCTGGCGCCGGCACACACCTGCAACGCTACGCGGCCCGGCTGGCCGGGGTGGAAATCAACACTTCCTTCTACCGCGACCATTCCCGGGATACCTACGCCCGCTGGGCCGCGCAGGTTCCCGCAGGTTTCCGCTTCTCGCTGAAGCTGCCCCGCCAGATCACCCATGACCAGCGGCTGCGCGCGGTGCGCCGGCCATTGGAAGCTTTTTTGCAGGCCACGTCCGTGCTGGGCCGACGCCGCGGCCCGCTGGTGGTGCAGTTGCCGCCGTCCCTGCCGTTCGAGCCCCGGGTCGCCCGGCGATTCTTCGCGTTGCTGCGCGAGTGCCACGCAGGCCATGTGGTGTGCGAGCCGCGCCATCCCGCCTGGTTCACTCCGGCCGCCGAAGCATTGCTCACCCAGTTGCGCATTGCGCGCGTGGCGGCGGATCCCGCAGTGGTACCGGCGGCTGCGCAGCCCGGCGGCTGGCCAGGGATCGTCTATTGCCGCCTGCACGGCTCGCCGCGCAAATACTGGTCGGCCTATGGCCCGCATGACCTTGAACACTGGGCCGGCGTGCTGGCGGCGCCGCGCCGGACACCGGTGTGGTGTGTGTTCGACAACACGGCCTCGGGCGCAGCCATGGCCAATGCGCTGCAGATGCTCGGCAGGTTCAGCCCGCCCGCCCCCGGTTCTTCCACAGGATCGCGGCGAGGATCAGCAGGGAAGCCAGCAGCCGCACGGCATAAATGACGGGGCTGCCCTCGTTGGGTCGTTCGAGGAACAGGAAACCGATGCGGTTGATGCCCTCGATGCCGAAGGCCGCCGCAAACGCCAGGAACAGCAGGTCGCGGGTGTTGCGCCAGAACCTGAAGAAGAACAGCGCCGCGATCAGCGAGCAGGTGACGATGACGCCGAGAAGGAAGCTTTCCATCAGCGCTCCTCCGTGTCCCACACCAGCCCGTATACCAGCAGCAGCATCGCCGCTGCGGCCGTCACCAGCCGGGGCGTGTAGAGCTGCGGCAAATGCGGCAACAACACCAGGTCGACGAACATCAGCCCGTTGGACAGTGCCAGGCCGGCAAAGCAAAGACCGCTCCACAGCAGCAGGCGCTTGCGCCCCCTCAGGTATCCCCGCAGCAGCAAGGCCGCGCAGAGCAAGGTGGTCAGGGTGCAAAGCACGTAAACCGCTGAAGCCATATCAGTCTCCGTCCTTCAGCTGGAAGGCACGCGCAAAGTCACGAACGGCGCCGGGGGCGGTCTTCTCATGGATGAGGCTGGCCACCTGCACGACATGTCTCCGGTACAGCTCGGCCAGCCTTTCCATCATGCGCGTGTCATCCCATTCCGGGGCGTAGACGAAGCGCCCGGGCTGTCCTTCTACCGCGGTGACGAAGCCGTACCTGGCCAGGTCGGCGATGATGACCCGGCCGCGCTCCACACTCACATACACACGCGCCGCGATGTCCGCCTCGCCCCAGGAAGCGCGCTGGCTCTGCCAGAACAGCAGCAGCGACTCCAGGTGGGGCACGCTGTCGATCCTGCTTTCAATGAAATGCAGGACATCGGCCGGGAAGTCGCGCCTGGACATCAGGCCGAGAGTGCCGCCGGCAGGTTGGCGGCACGAGTGGCCGCAAGCGCGGCCAGATACCTGGAATACCAGGCGTGGATGTCGGATCGCCGCAGCGTCTGCAGCATGCCGGCATGGCGTGCGCGACGCTCGTCCAGCGGCATGTTCAGCGCCTGCTGGATGGCATGCGCCATCCCCCGCCGGTCGTAGGGATTCACCTGGAGTGCGCCGGTGAGCTCGCGCGAGGCGCCGGCCAGCGTCGAGAGGATCAGCACACCCGGATCATCCGGATCCTGCGCCGCCACGAATTCCTTGGCGACGAGGTTCATGCCATCCCGCAGCGGGGTCACGATGCCGACCTGGGCGCAGTTCATGAAGGACATGAGTACATCATGCGGGAAATTGCGGTTCAAGTAACGGATGGGCGTCCAGTCGGTGTCGGCGAAGCGCCCGTTGGTGCGCCCGGTGGCCTGTTCCAGTTCGGAGCGGATGGTAGCGTAGGCATGCAGGTCGGGCCGCGAAAGGGGGGCGATCTGCAGGAACGTGACCCGGCTCTGGTTCTCCGGGTGCGTCTCGAGGAAACGCTCGTAGGCGCCGAAGCGCTCCACCAGGCCCTTGCTGTAGTCCAGGCGATCGACCCCGATCACCAGCTTGCGGCCCAGCATGCCCGTGACCATGCGCCGGCAGGTCTCGGCGGGACGGGCCCGCTTCACCTCGGCCTGGATGGCGTCGACGTCGACGCCGATGGGAAACACGGCGGCGCGCAGCCGGCGCGTGCCCACCTGCACTTCATCCTCACTGACCAGTGCGGCCGGACCCCACAGGTGCACCACGGCGGCGCGGAACGCCTCCAGGTCACTCATCGTCTGGAATCCCACCAGGTCATAGTCGAGCATCGCGCCCAGCAGCTCCCCGTAGACGGGTAATACGCGCAACAGCTCCACATGCGGAAACGGAATGTGCAGGAACAGGCCGATCGGCTGCGTGACTCCCCCGGCGCGCAGGCGCTGCGCCAGTGGCAGCAGGTGGAAGTCGTGCACCCAGATCACGTCATCCGGCCGCAGCAGCGGCTGCAGCGCCGCGGCGAAACGCTGGTTCACCGCCAGGTAGCGTTCGTAGTCCTGCTCGCGGTGCCGGTAGTTGTCCGGGAAGTAGTGGAACACCGGCCAGAGCACGCCGTTGCAGAAGCCCAGGTAGTGCTCGTCGTGCTCGGCGGGAGAAAGGTCGATGGTGGCGTAGCTGATGCCATCGCGCCGCGTGGTATCGGGCAGCTGCGCGGGCGACTCCACCACCTCGCCGCTCCAGCCAAACCACAGCCCACCGCGGGAGCGCATGGCCGCCGCCAGGCCCACTGCCAGTCCGCCGGGCGCAGCGCCTCTGCGCGGCAGGGATATCCGGTTGGAAACCGCCACAAGGCGGCTCATAGCGCCCTCCGTGCGCTCTTCGGCATCACGCCGCGCCTCGTACTCCCTGTGCGGCGAAGCTGTGCAGCCAGGCACGCACGGCGGCCGGATCATCCAGTCGCCAGCGCGCAGGCACTCGCTCGCCGACGGCAATGTCCACGCCGCCATGTCGCCGCACGGCGCCGAAACCGTCGAAGTCTGTACGGTCGTCGCCGATGTAGATGGGGATGAGGCCGGCGAAGGGATCCTCCTGCATGAAGGCCTCGATGGCCGTGGCCTTGTTCTGCACCGCCGGCTTGATCTCCAGCACGCAGTTGCCCTCCAGCAGCTCGAAGTCTGCGCCCAGCTCGCGCAGGCAGCGCCGCATGGTGGCCGCGGCCAGCTCTTCGGCCGCGGGCGCGGCACGGAAGTGCAGGGCCAGCGCCGCGCCCTTGTCTTCGAGCAGCAGCCCCGGGTGCTGGTCCGCCAGCCGCCCCAGCTGCGCGCGTGCGCTGTCGAGGCGCGCGCCCGGCACCGTCGGCCGGTGCATCACGCCGCGGGCGCAGAGGCGCTCGAAACCGTGGATGCCCGCCATGCAGATCTGAAGCGGCGCGAACAGCCGTGTCAGCTCAGCCAGCGGCCGCCCGCTGATGAGGGCCACCGCCCCATCGAGGTGGGCATGGAGCCGGCCAAGCAGACCGATGAGCTCCTCGTCGATGTGGACGTCGGCGGGCTGCGGCTGCAGGTCTACCAGGGTGCCGTCGACATCGAGGAACAGGCAGGTGCGCCGCGTCTGGAAATAGCGCGGTTCAGGCGCCGCATGGGTAATCATGATTGAACATCGTAAATGATTGAGCCATTTCAATCAACGCGCGTTGCCACTGGCGGCCCGCTAGAATGGCTCCCCATCATGGGCCAGACAGATCGGCCGCCCGGCACCACACCACGCGCACAGCGCGAACACGCCGCATTGCTGCTGGCCCGCACCCTCGTCGACCGCGCACGCGCCCTCTACCGCGAACTGGAACAGCGCACTGGCGCCCCGGTGCAGGCGCATCGGGCCCTCGCCGTGATCGCCGCCGAGCCGGGCATCCAGTCATCGCGCCTGGCCAGTTCGCTGGGCATGCAGCGCTCCGCGCTGAGCCATCTGCTGCGCACACTGGCCGAGCACGGATGGATAGAGCGCCGCCGCAGCGGCGATGACCAGCGCTCGGTGCATCTGTACGTCACTGCCGCCGGCCGCGGCATCCTGGGCGCCACGGCCGGACGCATGGTGGGCGTGCTGCAGCACGCGGTGGAACAGCTGGATGAAGTGCGGCTTGCCGAGCTGGAGCGTTCACTCGGGGCGCTGCTCCAGTACATCGAGCCTCCCGCGCCGGGCATGGGCAAGGCACCACGCAGGCGCCGCAGGCAACCTTCGCGCTAGCTGGTCACTGACGCAGGGCGGCGTGCATGCACTCCGCCCATTCCACGGCCTGCGAGTAGGCGGATGCGATCGAAGCCCCGGACAGTGCCTCGAACGTGGCCGCGGCCCAGTCACCGCGCTCATGCGCAATCACGCAATGCAGTGCCGCGCCCATTGGTCCCTGCCCGCCACACAGCGCGTTGCGCACGGCATCGTCAAGCGGCAGCTCTTCCAGGCATTCCTGCAGCGGGGCACCCAGGATCACATCCACCAGCGACAGAAGGCCGCTCATGAAGTATGCCCCCTTGGCCCCTGCGCCGGCCGCGACGCACAGGTTCTCGCACATGCGTGCGCGCGTGAGCGCCTGGATGGCGACGTAGGCAGGGCGGTCGTTCATTGACGCCAGCAGCACTACTGCGCAGATCCGGCGCACTTCGTCATAGCCGAGCAGCAGGATGGCGTGCAGCATGGAGTTCACCACACGCGGCATGCGGTAGTAGCTGGAGTTGATGCAGCGAAGCAGCCGGTAGCTGAGCGCCACGTCGCGCACGATGGAGCTTTCGATCTCTCCCGCCGGCACGCTGCAGTCCTGCAGTGTGTGCACCAGCTCCAGTGCCACCAGCCTCGAACCCGGTGCGGCGCGGCCGGCAAATGCCTCCGGATGTTCGAGGAAGTTGCCCTGGAAGAAATCAAACCCCAGCTCCCGACAGCGCGCCAGTGCACCGGCCGTCTCCACGCCTTCCGCCACGATCTGCACGCGATAGCGCCGCAGGCCCGGCACCAGGCTGGCCAGTTGCGCGGCTGAATGCCGCCGCACATCCACCTTCACGGTATCGGCGTAGTCCAGGATCTCCACGCCCTGCTGCCACAGGTCGAAGTCCGCCAGCGCAATGCGATACCCCTCCCCGCGCAACCGCATCAATCCGTCCACGAGCCTGCCATCCGTGGCCGAGGCTCCGGAGACTTCAATGACGATGCGTTCGGGTGACAGCGGCAACTGCAGCTGCCCCAGGATATGTGTCGGAAAGCGGATGAACGCCGGTGCGTCACCCACCAGGCGCCTGAAGCCGATGTCCAACGCACTGGTGAACAGCTGCGCGGCTGCATGGTCCGGCGGCCCGCTGCCATCTGCCGCTTCGGCATGCAGCAGCTGATAGGCGGCCACCTCAAGCCCGGCATCGAAGATGGGCTGGCGCGCCATGCGGACGAACTGCGGCCGCAAAAGGGCCGGGCGGGCCGAGGCTTGTCTGCCATTGGCCGCTTCAAGCGCCGCGTCTTCCCTGCTTGGCTTGTTGTGTTCCATCACCAACACTAGTTTGCCGCACAGCGACAAAAACCCGGCCACCACAGGCCGCCGCATTCCCCACACCGTGAATCACATCACAGGGTTGGAGTAGGATCAGCGCAAACCGGGACGTACCGTTGTGTGCTGGAGGCGGGCCATGCAAGCACTGAAGTGGCGATTACTGGGCTTCTCGCTGGGCGTTCTCCTGGCCACCTCTCCACTGATGGCCCAGACCATTCCAGCTGCCACGCTTGCTTCGCTGCGCGATGGCGGCTTCATCATCGTGATGCGTCATGCCAATTCACCGCGCCAGACACCCGACGCAGCCACGGCCAATGCGGACAATACCGGCCGCGAGCGACAACTGGATGCTGCCGGACGCCGGGACGCCAGTGCCATGGGGGCGGCGTTGAAGCGGCTGAGGATTCCCTTCAATGAAATCCTCAGCAGTCCGACCTACCGCGCGCTGGAGACCGCGCGGCTCCTGGACGTCGGGAAGGCAAATCCAGTGGACCAGCTGAGCAATGAGGGCATGGCCGCCGCGAGCCAGGCGCGCGCCGAGTGGTTGCGCGGGCAGGTTGCCCGCAGCACGCAGGCCGGAGGCAACCGCCTGCTGATCACGCACGGACCCAATATCTCGGCGGCATTTCCCGACTACTCCGCCGACATGGGCGAGGGTGATGCCTTGGTCTTCGATCCGCGCGGCAAGGATGGCCCGGTGATGGTCCAGCGCATCAAGATCGGCGACTGGCCTGGCTTGTAGCTGCACGTTGGTGTCCGGCCGCTGATTGCCTTGCGGGCGCCAAGGCGCCGTAAGAATCCGCCTACGCGTCTGTCAGACCTCCCCTACGCCCCTTCGCGCCTAAAATCCCGGCAAGGGATGGGTCCTCGAAAAACTACAAGGCATGAAGGGCGGTTCATGAACGCAAACGCGCACGGCCACGACAGGCAGGCCGATGGTCTTGAGGCGTGGGACGGCCTGCTGGCTGGCGCGGGACCGCGCGACCACATCGTGCAGCTGTACCAGGACCAGCAATTCCTGAACCGTGCAGTCTGCCGCTTCGCTGCTGGCGCCATCGCGAACGGTGAGGGAGTCATCCTGGTCCCCACCTCGGCCCACTGGGAAGCATTCCGACCAAGACTCGAGGCCGAGGGAGTGGACGTCAAGGCAGTGATCGGAAGCGGTCAGCTGACGGTGGTCGACGCCGACGAACTGCTGCCCCGCTTCATGAAGGACGCAATGCCGGACGCGCCGGTATTCCTTGGCCTTGCGGCCGACGTGATCGACAAGGCGCGCGCAGCCGGCCGCTATCCAAAAGTCCGCTGGTGGGGAGAAATGGTCAACGTGCTTTGGGAACAAGGCAACGTCGCAGCGAGCATGAGCCTGGAGGACCAGTTTGATCGCCTTGCCAACCAGCACGAGATCGCGATCTTCTGTTCATTCATCATGGACAACTTCAACAGCGAGGTGCATTCGAGCCTGCTGCCGCGGCTTGGCCAGAACCATTCGCACCTCATCCCGGTGGAAGACTACGCCCGACTCGAGCGCGCAGTATCGACCGCACTGCGACAGACCGTCGGTGCGGACGACGCCAAAGTCCTGGAGCAGCAACTGCTCTCCAGCTATTCCTCTGCATTCCAGATGCCGCGTTCGCAGGCGCTGCTGCTCGCACTGCGCGACAGCCTTCCGGATGTGGCGAACTTCGTGCTGTCGCGCAGCCGCGAGCTGTATCACGGAAAGGTCGCTGAAACGTCCGGACCGGCGTAGTGATCGAGCAGTTCGACGCCAGGATTGGCCTCCCCGATCGCCCTGCCAGAACCCACCGGGATCTGCAGGCCGCTGACGTCGTGGGAATTCTGGACGCCGTAGACGTCCCCACCGTGGTGGTCTCGCGGGACTGCAGGGTCACCCTCTTCAATCGGGCCGCTGCCGAAACCCTGGCCTTCACTCCCGCGGACATCGGGCGGGCGGCGTGCGACGTGCCAGCCGTTGCGGGCATCCCGGAGATCGAGACCATCTGCCAGCAGGCCATGACAGACGGAATCGCGCCCCGGCGGGAACTGCAGAATGGCGGCCGATGGTTCCTGCTGCGGGCGGCCCGCTATCCGGCCGCCGACACTGAACCCGAAGGTGCAGTGCTCACCTTCACGAACATCACCGCATTCCGCGCTAGCCTGGGGCAGGCCATCTACGAGCGCGAGTACACCAAGACGATCCTCAACTCGATCGCAGATCCCCTGGTTGTGCTGGACGCGGGACTGCGGGTGCAGACTGCAAATCGCGCCTTCTACCATCGCTTCGGAATCTCCCGCGAGCAGGCACAGGGATGTCCGCTGGAGGACATCGGCGACCCGGAGTGGAAGACGTCGGAACTCTGGGGTGCCCTGCGGAGCACGCACGCGGCAAAGCAGGAATTCCCGACGCTGGAGCTGGATCGCAATTTCCCGGATATCGGCCGCCGCAAGATCCTCGTCGACGCCCGCTGGCTGGTGCGCGACGAAAAGACCCTGGTGGTGGTCTCGATCCGCGACATCACGGAGCAGAAGAAGGCCGAGGAAGCCCTGCGACAGGGCGAGGCGGCATTGCGCGAGAATGACCGCCGCAAGGACGAATTCCTCGCCACGCTGGCCCATGAGTTGCGCAATCCGCTTGCGCCGATCCGCCAGGCGGCAGCGCTGACCCGGGCACCGGCGGTGACCGATGCCCAGAAGGACTGGAGTTACGGCGTCATCGATCGCCAGGTCCACCACATGGCCCTGCTGCTGGACGACCTGCTCGACATTTCCCGCGTCACCCGCGGCACGCTCGAACTGCGCGAGCAGATGACGGATCTTGGAACCGTCATCGCCATGGCGACCGAAACCGCCAGGCCGATCATCGAGGCCAGGCGGCACGCCCTCACCATCGAGATTTCCGACAGCCCCTACAGCTTTGCCGCAGATCCGCTTCGCCTCGCGCAGGTGCTTTCCAATCTGCTCACCAACGCGGCCAAATACACTGATCCGCACGGCGAAATCCGGCTACGCGCGTCATGCACCGCCGACACCGTGGCGTTTTCGGTCGCTGATTCCGGCATAGGCATACCGACCTCCAAGCTGCAGGAGGTGTTTGCGATGTTTTCACAGGTCCGCTCCGCACAGGATCGCTCAGACGGCGGGCTCGGAATCGGACTCGCGCTGGCCAGAGGCCTCGTCCAGCTCCATGGCGGGACGATCGAGGCGCGCAGCGACGGGATTGGCTGCGGCAGCGAATTCGCCATCAGGCTGCCGCGCAAGGTCCTGCACATGCCATCGACTGCAACCGCACCACCCGCACCTGGCAAGACGATGCGAAAGCGCATTCTCGTCGCCGATGACAACCACGATGCTGCACAGAGCCTCGCCATGCTGCTGGAGCTGGACGGGCACGAGGTTGCCGTAGTGCACGATGGCAAACAGGCGCTGGCCGCGTGGAAGGCGTTTCAACCAGGGATCGCCATCCTCGACATCGGCATGCCCGAGATCGATGGATATGAAGTCGCGCGGCGAATACGCGAGGGCGCCAGCGGCTCCACCATTACCCTCATTGCCGTGACGGGATGGGGCCAGGAATCGGACAAGGCCAAAGCCGTCTCGGCCGGCTTCAATCATCACCTGACCAAGCCGATAGAATTCGATGCGCTGCAGGAGTGCCTTGGGAGCCAGACACCCCAGTGAGGCCATGCCGGGCATGGAGTACCTCTACCCGGGCCTGGCAAACTCCATCACGAAACTGGCGCCGCACGCGGCATTCGAATCGAGCGACAGGCGTCCGCCCTGCCGCTCCATGATGCACTTCGCGATTGCCAGCCCCAGGCCCGCGCCAAAGCCCGAGGCATTGGGGCCGCGGCGGAACCGCTCGAACAGGGTCTGCGCGGCTTGCGGCGAAATTCCTGGCCCGTCATCGGCTATGACCACCGAGCCATCGCCGGCGGAGAGCGTGATCGACGTGCCGGCGGGCGTGTACTGGATCGCGTTCTCGATGAGATTGCGGAACACCAGGCGCGTCAGGGTTGCATTGCCGTGCGTTGGCACGGAGGCCTCTGGCGTTGCAGCGGTCACATGGTGCTCGGTCTCAAGCGCGACCGGTGCCAGCTCCCTGGCCACCTCCAGCGCAACGGCGTGGGCGTCGAACGCGTCGAACTGGAACTGTTCCTGGGAATCCAGGCGCGCAAGACAGAGCAACTGCTCCACGAGCCGTGCAAGCTGGTCGATTTCGACGGCGACATCGCCGAGCTGCTGCGCTGAAAATCGGGACTCGAGCCGCGCCCGCAATGTCGCCAGCGGGGTGCGCAGCTCATGCGCGGCATTGGCGGTGAATTCCCTTTGCACGCGGTAGTCCGCCTCGAGGCGATCGAGCGAAGTGTTGACTGCCTGGACCAGCGGAACGAGCTCCCGGGGGAGGTTTTTCGCGTGCAACCTCTCGTCCAGACGATGCAGCGACAACCTCGAAGCCTGGTGCGAGACCGCACGCAGGGAGCGCAGCGATGACAGCACTGTCACAACGACCACGCCCACCACGGCCGTGAGCAGCAGGGCCATCGGCCAGTCCAGCTCCCCCAATGCACCGAGCATGAGCTGGGCGAGCAGACTCTCTGTATCCCTGAGATTGCGCACCACACGCAACCAGTATGACCCCTGGCCATCATCGACACGGACGGCAGCAGCCATGATCCTGCTGCCCGACACCGCGTCGGTTTCCATCTGCATGACGATCCGCTCACCGCGTCGAGCGACCGGCAACGGCAGGCGGGGCATAGCAAAGCCGCCGGACTCCAGCACGGTGCCATCCGCGCCCAGAACCTGATAGCCGTTCAACGTATCCGGCCTGGCGTAGAACTCCTGCAGGGCGGGTGGCAGCTGGAGGCGCGGTGGGGTTGTTCCCGGCACGACCGACTCGCGCAGGTCTTCGACCTGGATGGCAATGCTCTGGCCGTCCAGGCCCATCAGCCCATCGCGGAACTCCAGGTACAGGATCGCGTAGATGCCGGCCAGCGCCAGCGCCACCACGATGGCCAGCCGGACGACAAGCGCGCGAAGCAGGGACGGAGCCCGACCCGGGGCGCGATCAGGAGGCAAGATAGCCCAACCCGCGCAAAGTGCGGAGCGACACATCGGCACCGGCCGCCGCGAGCTTCTTGCGCAACCTGTGTATGTGCGTCTCCACTGAATTCGCGCTGCGCTCCTGTTCGAAATCGTACAGGCTTTCGGCGAGCCGCTCCTTCGAAAGCACCCTTCCCTGGTTACGCAGCAGCGCTTCCAGAACGATCAGCTCCGAGCGCGTCAGGTCGAGCCGGGTCTCGCCAACGGTGGCGATACGCGCCGAGGTGTCGAGCCTCACACTGCCGAGCGTCAGCGTACGACCCAATGCAGCGCCAGGGCGGCGCAACAGGGCGCGCAGCCTGGCTATGAGCTCCTGCATGGCGAAAGGCTTCACGAGGTAGTCGTCCGCGCCGCTGTCCAGGCCGCGCACGCGATCTTCGAGTGTGCCCAGCGCAGTGAGGATCAACACCGGCTCCATGTTGCCTCGCGCACGCATTTCCTTCAGTGCATTCAGGCCGGTGCCGTCCGGGAGCATGAGATCAAGCACGGCGGCATCATAGTCGGCCGCCTTCCAGGCCCGCAGTCCTTCGGAAGCCGACGCCGCCGTATCGACCGTGAAACCCTGCGCACGCAGGCTCTCCGCGACGGCCTGGCAGAGGCGCTGGTTATCTTCGATGATCAGCAATCTCAAGGGATAGTCCCGGCGGCCGGCTCATTTTCCCGGCGCCCAGGAGTATTCAAACCTGATTCCGAGGGTGGGCAGCGGCTCGTCCAGTCCCTCGATGATGTTGACGCCACGGCGCTCGTCCCATTCATAGGCGTCTCCGTTCTTGCGACCATACAGGTTCAGGATGTCCAGATAGGCAACCAGGCTCAGTGGGCCGAAGCGGCGCTGGTAGTCCGCGCGCAGGCTCAGCGAATGATAGACGGGCAGGCGATCGGCGTTGGTCTGGGTCAGCTCCTTTGAGTAGCGCATGGGTCCACCGCCTCCCAGCACATCGCTGTGCACGATGAAGGCGTCGGTGGGGCGGCCCGAAGCGTATTTCCATTTCGCCGAGAAGGTCCATCGATCACTCGGCTGCCAGGCACCGACGATTCCGAACGCATGCGGACGGTCCCAGTCAGAGGCATATTCGCCTTCGCCAAGTCTGTCGTCGCGGCGGGCGCGCGAGTATGAGTATGTCGCCGACGCGCTCCAGCCCCGGTTCATGCGTTTGGCGAGCATCAGGTCCACACCCCTGGCGGACCCCTTGCCGATGCTGGTTGCGGTGTTCGTCGTCCGATCATCGAAGACCGTCAGATGGTCGAGCTTCTGGTAATACCCTTCTGCAGAAAAGCGCAGGTCATCGCGCAGATGCCTGGAGAAGCCCAGCACCAGCTGCGTGGATCGCTCGCTCTCGAGGGCGAGATTGGACGGATCCGCCGCGAAATCCAGATAGCGTGGCGCCTGATAGTACACACCACCTCCGGTCCACACCCTGGTGGCCGCATCGGGCTGCCAGTTCACCAGCAGACGCGGGGCGACGTTGGACTTCCCCGAAAACCCGTCGCGCTCGTAGCGGACTCCGGGCGTCCATGTGAAATGGCCGCTCTTCCAGGCGTAGTCGGCATGGGCGGCAATCCTCGTCTCTGCCGCATTCAGGGCCGAGTTGTATTCCCCCGGCGTCAGCACGATGTATTGCTGTGTCGGGTCGGGGCGGAAGTCCGACTGGTCGTACTCATACCGTGTCCAGTCGCCGGAGAGACGCCGGTCGAAGTCCAGATCCACTCGGGCCACCTGCGCGCCAGCCGTAAATATTCCGTTCGATCCCAGCGTGGTGCTGAAATCGCCGCGCCAGCCGATCTCCTTCTCACGCTCCCGGATCCGCAGAATGTCCTCGCTGACCGGCGTTGTCGCAGGCGTCGGGTCCAGACCCGCGAGATCCGGAAATGCCTCTCCCTGTGTGCTCGAAGTCCTGCTGCTTCGGTAATAAAGCGTGTTGCGGAACTGTGCGACCGCCCCGGGGGACCACCGCCATGTCACCCCGAGCAATGTGTTGTCCTGCTCCGACTCGCTGATCCCCACGTCTTCGTAGTTTTCCGACTCGAGCACATTCTCGACCGTGCGCTTGAAGTCCTCGCCTGCGTGGATCGCCAGCAATTCGATGCGATGGTCGTTGCCCAGGTCGGTGACGGACTTCACGATGACATCAGTCAGCCGTGGCGAACCGATGTCGTTCTCGCCGATCGCCTTGAACAACTTGTTGAAGTCGAACTTTCGCGCCGACAGCAACAGACTGGTGTTGTCGGCGACGTAACTCGGCCCGTCATAGTCAGCCTCGATCCCGATGATGTCCAGGCGCACGCCGGCGGTGGAACTGGCGAAGTTGCCCCTGGCGATCTCAAGATCAAGCAGCGACCCGTTCTTGCCACCCTCCGCAGCCCGCCAGCCGCCCGGGGAAAACCTGGCACCGCCGATGATGTTCGGCGCGAAGATCGAGTAGTTTCCACTGCCATCGACGTCTGCCTGCTCACCCAGCGACTCATCGAAGTGGGTGACCTTGTCGAACGGAATGCCATCGACCAGGATCAGGTTGTCCCGCGGCCCGTTGCCACGCACGGTGAAGTTGGAGAACTCACCCGTAGCCACGACGCCCGGCAGGATGTCCAGGGCACGGAACACGTCCCCGGCGCTGCCCGGGTTGCGTCGTATCTCTTCACGCTCCAGCAGCACGGTGTTCGGTGTCGCGCGCGGATCCCCGGTTGTTGCGCGCGCCGAGACAACCACTTCGGCAAGCTCCTCCTCGGCGGCGCGCACCAGGGCGAATTCGACCGGAGCCACCCTGCGAAGCACGACCCGTACGTCCGCCTGTGCGGCTTTCAGGTAGCCCTGCTCTTCCACCTCAACCGAATACACGCCTTCCGGCACGTCATCGAATGAGAACTCTCCGGCGGCATCGGCTTCGACCGTGCCGTAGACGCGCTGATTGCGCATGAGTTGTACGTTTGCCGTCGGTACCGCCCGTCCGGTTACAGCGTCCACGACACGCCCGCGAACGGCGCCGACCGCCTCCCGCTGCGCCTGGGCGTGCGTGGGAGTCGAGGCCGATACATATATGAAGGCAAGTAGCGAAAGGATTCTGCGCAGCATGGCTGGTTCCCCGGGCGATTGATGGTCGTCAGACGCCAAGGTAACAATCGAGTCTGTCGCGAACCTTGCGGACGCCGCAGGATGAAGACGGGAAAGTCAGCAACCAGGACGGGGCGGGTTTCCGATCGCCAGCGCGGCCTGTCGCGGGCTATCTCAGGGCGCGATCGCGCTTGAGTTTGAATGGACCTTGCGGACCCGCCAGGGAGGTGGTGGAAAGGGAGGGACTCGAACCCTCGACCCCGGCATTATGAGTGCCGTGCTCTAACCAGCTGAGCTACCTTTCCAGCCGCCGCCAGGGATCCGGAGGACCCGTCCCATGGCGGGCCGCGGATTGTCTTGGCCCACGGGCCGGGGTGTCAAGGGTCGGCGCCCGCAGCCCCCGAAAGGCCCGGCCAACCCTTCGGTGGAGCCGGCCACCGTCCCTGGCAGCCAGCACAGACCGGGTAATTGCAGTCTAGAAGCGGGCCTTCATGGTCAGCGCCCACTCGCGCGGGCGGCCAGGGGCGCCATCCGTATGGCCGGCACCGGTGAACTGGTCGGCGCGGGAATTGAAGTAGTACTTGTCGCCCAGGTTCGTGCCTTCCAGCCCGATATCCAGGTTGCCATCGGCGTTGCGCCACACCAGCCGTGCGTTCACCAACCCGTAGCCGCCGATGCGGTTGGTGACCTGGTTGTTGCCGTTGGTGAAGATGAACGACTGGAAGCTCCAGTCCACGCGCGGCGCCAGTGAGCTGCCATTGGGCAGCGACCACTCATGCTGCACGCCGATGCTCGCCTTGTGTTTGGGCATGAAAGGGGCAACGAAGGTGGGCTGGATACCGCCCACGTTGTTCAGCTTCGTGTATTCGAATTCAGTGTAGCTGTAGGAAGCATCGATCAGCATGCCGCGAACCGGGCGAATCACCGACTCCAGCTCGAAACCCTTGATCTCCGCATCGCCGGCGTTGGCGATCATGCCGCAGGGCGTACCGCCCGGGTTCAGCGGTGTCGGGCAGTTCTGCAAGCCCAGCTGCAGTTCGGTGTAGTCGCTGAAGAACACTGCGCCATTGACGCGCAACCGGCGGCCGAGCAGGTCTGTTTTCACGCCCAGCTCGTAGGTGCCGAGCTTCTCCGGATCAAAGGGGACAGCCTGGTCGGCATAGAAGGGCCGCGGGCTGATGCCGCCGCCCTTGAAGCCGGTGGCGTATTGCACGTAGGCCATCATGTCTGGCGTGAAGGCATATTGCGCGGCGACGCGGTAGTCGAGGTTGTCGCCGTCGTAATCGCTCCTTGTACCGTTGAGCCCGGCCACGCCGGCTGGATTGCCCTGGGCAACCCCGGGGGCGCCGCCGGTGACCGGTGCCGCCCAGGAACCGTCATGGGCCAGCCGCACATAGGTGTAGTCCTTGTGCTCGTCGGTATAGCGCAGGCCCGCCGTGAGGGTGAGCGCGTCCGTGGCCTTGTACGCCAGGTGGCCAAACGCCGCCTTGGTGTCGACATTGACCTCGTCATCCTGCTGGAACGTGAGCGGCTGCGAATACCGCAGGTCCTGCCAGGACTGATAGGTGGACTGCTGGTCCAGGAAGTAGCCGCCGAGCGTCCACTCCAGCTTTTCGCCGCCACCGTTCAGACGCAGTTCCTGAGTGAAGGAATGAAAGGGAAGCGTGCCGTCGCCGATGGAGCTGGCCAGGGGCGAAAGGTCGTTGTCATTGGTGAAGCCGCTCTCGTACTCGCGCCAGGCGCTGATCGACTTCACCACCAGCGAATCGCTGAGCTTGAACTCCATGTCGAGCGCGGTGCCCCAGCCCTCGAACCACTGACCGGGCGTGGGACGGGACTCCACCCACGGTGCGGGCTGCCCTAATGTCGGCGTCGTGCTGGTGGCCAGGGCACCACCGTCGTAGCGCGGGTTGTAGAAGCTCGCATAGTTGTAATAGGAGCCGCGCGGCACCACGAAGTTGATGCCACGTGCGTTGTTGGTGGGATCGTTGTCGTAGATGGCCTGCGAGCGCTCGAAGGCCGCGTTCATGCTGGGCGCATCCCGGTAATCGACCAGCACGACGCCGGTGGGATTGCGGCGGTCGTTCACATAGTCCGCCGACAGGTTGATTTCTGTCCGGTCGTTTGCGAGCCAGCGCACTGCGCCGCGCACTGCGCTGTAGTTCACGTTGCTGTCCCTGCCCACCACGCAGCCCGCCGTGGTGGGCCGCTGCGCAGGGATCCCGAAGGGGTTGTCCGGGAAGGCGCAGCCGTAATCGATGCGGTCTACGTACCCCTCCTGCGTCTTGTTCACGCCGGAGATGCGCATGAACAGGTTCTCGCCCAGCGCGAAGTTGGCAGTGCCCCGCAGGTCGACACGGTTGCGCGAGCCGTAGGTGGCCTGGAAAGAACCGCTGTTGCCGGCGGTCGGTTTCTTGGAATACAGCTTGACCGCCCCGCCGATGGAGTTGCGGCCGGCCAGCGTCCCCTGCGGGCCGCGCAGCACTTCAACTCGCTCAAGGTCGAGCAGGTCCATGATGGCGCCGGTCAGCGTGGCGAAGTACACATCATCGACATAGATGCCCACGCCCGGCTCCAGGGCCGGATTGAAATCCCCGGCACCAATGCCGCGTATGTAGGCCGCAATGGCAGGGCCATACATGGCGCTCTGCGGCTTCAGCGTGACGCTTGGCGCCTGGCTGGTGATCTCGGTGATGTTCGTCTGGCTGCGCGCCTCGAGCATCTCGGCAGACACTGCGGTGATCGCCAGCGGCGTGTCCTGCACGTTCTGCTCGCGGAACTGGGCAGTGACCACCACCTCTTCGAGCTCCACCATCTCATCTTCCGCCGCAACAGCCACGGTTCCAGCACTTGTCAGCAGCATGCATCCCAGGGATGCAGACACAGCACGGCCAACTGAAGGATTGATGTGCACGAGATCCTCGCTTTTTCTGCATGGTGGCTGCACCCCCCGTGCAGCCTGCCGCAAGACTAACGGGCAGCAGTTGAGCCGTCAGCCCTTGCCGCGACAGCCATAGGGCAGCGACTTCGCAGCGATAGGTGCGAGATTATTTGCGGAGACAACAAGGCCCGGTGGCGGGCCTGGCGATGCTGTGAGGCGGTGGCCCCGGAAGGGGCC
>JALYWF010000153.1 GCA_030852845.1 Pseudomonadota bacterium | reverse complement strand
CGCGGCCACCGCGCAGGAAGCGCCAGAGCAGCCGCAGGTGTTCGCGCGGGGTAAAGGTGCGCAGCTTGCGGTCGGAGGTCCGTACCGCTTCGCACAGGATCACGAAGCGGCCATGGGCGGCGAGGGCGCGGCTCATCGCGACGTCCTCACCGGCGTACCAGCGCTGGTCGAACCCGCCGACGGCATCGAATGCCGTGCGCGTGCAGAACAGGAAGCAGCCGGGCGCGATCTTCACCCGGCGGAAGACCTGCATCAGCATCGCCGTGAACGCGCGCTCGAACCAGCGCACGTGTCCGGCCAGCCGCACGCTGCAGCCGCCACCCACGGCGCCGCGATCCATGGCCGCAAGCGCCGCGGCCAGCACGGGCGCGTCCACCAGCGTGTCGGCATCGAGGAACAGCAACCGGTCGCCGCGCGCCACGGTGGCGCCGGCGTTGCGGGTGGCGGCGATATGCCGGTGCGCGACCTGGAGCACGTGGGCGCCGCGGGTGGCGGCAATGGCGGCGGTCGCGTCGGTGGACGCGTCGTCGACCACGATCACTTCATGGTCGAGACGTAACGCGCCGGCGGCGCATTGCAACGCATCGAGAGTCGCGCCGATCAGCGCGGCTTCGTCATGGGCGGGAACGATGACCGAGAGCATGCGTCGAGCTTGGCACGACGCCACGGCGTGGCCGGTGACGTCCCGCTCTACGGTGGCTATGCGGGGCGCGGCAACCGCAACGACGATCTCGAGCGGCGCGCCCTGTTCAGCGCCCGGCGGGCGCGGAGTTCGCGCGACTGCCTGTTCCTGCTACCCCGCCGACATCCCGCGCCGGCGCACCAGCAGGCCGACTTCTCCCACCACCGCGGTGAGCAGGATCAGGGCGTTGGTGACAATGAAAACGAGGTTGTCGAGCAGCCAGCTGTAGGTGATGAAACCGCAGGAAGCGGCGATCTGCCCGACGAACAGCCATCGCGACACGCCCTTGGCTTCCTTGTCCTGCCATTGGGTATGGATCTGCCGAGACAGGGTGGCCAGGAGCACCGCCGACGCTGCCCACCCCACGATGTCCGGGTTCACCGGCCACTCCGGTCGTGGCCGTGGATCGGGGCTGCGTGGCGTCGCGTGATCTGTGCTGGCCGCGTGGGCATGGCTTGTCCTCCAAAGGGCAGACGATAGGAGGCGCGGCTGCCTCGGGGCGTGAAGCAGGGCCGCTTCGTGGGACCTGTGCGAAGGGCTCGCGGCTGAAGCCGCTCCCACGAGATCGAATGTGGACTGGATGCTCTGGATCGGAATTTTGTTCTTCCGTGATGCCCGGTTGTTGGGCCAGCATCCGTGCTTGCTGTTGCGTACGGGCCTCGGCATCGATCCGGCGATGGGTTTCCTCTGCGGGCTATTCGAGCGCCACACTCGCACTCATGTGTGCACGCTTCGCGCGCGGGTGGCGCGGATTTTCACGCGGCCTGCCAACCATTGGCGGGTAAAGTCGCCGCACCAAAATGCGCCAGAGGCGATAGAGGGTTGGATCATGAGCATGCAAAACGCGTTTGGCCGGCTTTCCAGGAAAGTTGCCAGGTTCACTGGAAGTCCAACCTGCTTTCTGGGAGCGGTGGCGATCGTGGTCGTTTGGGCCATGACAGGGCCCATGTTCAAGTTCAACGAAACCTGGCAACTGGTGATCAACACCGGGACGACCATCATCACGTTCCTGATGGTGTTCCTGATCCAGAGCACGCAGAACACCGACACCGATGCCCTGCAGATCAAGCTCGACGAGCTCATACGGGCGATCGAAGGCGCCGATGACAAGATGCTGGCGCTCGAAGAGCTTGATGACGCGCAGCTTGAAGACCTGCGACAGCAGTTCAACAAGTTGGCTGAATCGGCGCGAGACGGCAACGGGGGCAAGATGGATTGCCCGGAAATCAAGGACACGGGCGAAGAAGGGGAGCTGCCCGCATAGGGCCCGGTCGGTCAGGGGTGCGCAGCTGGCGTTCACGATCCGCTCGCAACCCGTTTACACCAAGGGGTCCAAGCTCGTGCTCACTACCCGACGGAGCACGATCATGACCGACGCACGCGAAAACCTGTTGGACTGGCTGCGCGATGCGCACGCCATGGAGCAGCAAGCCGAGCAGATGCTCAAGGCGCAAGCCGCCCGCATCGAAAACTATCCGGAGCTCAAGGCCCGCATCGAAGAACACATCCAGGAGACCCTGGGGCAGCAACAGCTCCTTGAAGGATGCCTCACGCGCCTGGGAAGTTCACCATCGGCACTGAAGGACACCATGGGCAAAGTGGCCGCATTCGGCCAGGCGGTCGGCGGCATGACCATGACCGACGAAATCGTGAAGGGCTCGATGGCCAGCTACGTGTTCGAGCACATGGAGATCGCGTCTTACACGGCGCTGATCGCGGCTGCGCAGGCGGTGGGCGACAGCGAGACCCAGCGTGTATGCGAACAAATCCTGCCGCAAGAGCAGGTAATGGCCGACTGGCTCCTGGAGCACCTGCCAGCGACCACCCAGCAGTTTCTTGCGCGGGATGAGGCGGATATTCCCGCGAAGAAATAGGCGGCGAACCGTGCAAGCGGGTGGTCTGACCAATGTCGACACGGGCGCCGCGACCGGATCATCAGGGCATCCGCGCGTAGATGGGTGGACTTGCGCGGGGAGGGACGTCCAGAGGAGGTTCCCAGATGCCGATGTAGATGCGGCCAGGCAGTGGCACTTGGGAGCCACCTATGTTGCTGGGCGCACAAGAACATGGAGGAGACATGCCACGTACTACTACCGAAGTCATCCACGATCACTTGATGAAGCGTATGGAGGATGACCTCGAGGGCGACATCCGCGACAACATGTGTCCCGATGTGCTTCTACTGACCGGATATGGCACGTACCGCGGCCACGACGGCGTGAGGGAATCAGCCAAGCTTCTGAGCGAAGAGCTCGCCGCTGACAGCAAGTTCACCTACAGCCGCACGGTGATCGAGGGCGAGTACGCATTCCTTGAGTGGACAGCAAGCGATGCCAATACCTGTATCCACGATGGTGCTGACTCCTTCCATGTGATCGACGGCCGGATCGCGATGCAGACCTGCCATTACACCGTGCGGTCAGTGCCAGAAACGAAATAAGGCCGGTCTCTTACTCGAAGAATCTGGCCAGTTCCAGATTGCGCTCTGGTTCTCTTGTCGCTTTGGTGGCGCGGCTACCTAGGGCTCTTGCCAACTACGCTCGAGCAAGGCGTACTCCACGTCTTCCAGTGTGTTGAAACTGTGCAGACCGCGTTCGGTTTCGAGCACGTATTCTTCTTCCCATTTGGAGGAAGCAACCGGAAGGCTGCAGCAGCCTTCCGGTTGCAGTGGCACGCAGATCAGCGCTGCTGGTTCTGGCCTTCCTGGC
>JALYWF010000152.1 GCA_030852845.1 Pseudomonadota bacterium | reverse complement strand
GTCATTGTCTCCATGGCGACCTCGAGCGGCGACTACCTGCCGCGTGACATCGAATTCCTGTACAGCCGCAACCGGCTGAACGTGGCGCTGTCGCGGGCGAAGTGCCTGGCCATCCTTGTCGCCTCACCGCGGCTCCTGGATGTGGAGTGCAGTACGGAGGGGCAGATCCGGCTGGTGAATACGCTCTGCTGGGCGGAGGAGTATTCGCGGCGCAGCGGTTGAGCCAATGCACGCCTGTCGATCAACCCTTGGAACCAGCTTGACGTAGGGTGTGGAGAGGGGTAGAAGGATCATATGTGAGCCATTAACCACGTAATAGATCGGTAATGATCCATGAAGCGCAGCACAACCAGCTTCACTACCCCGCCCGCCGACGAAGCTGCACGTCACTTGGGTTCCCTGGTTCGCCAGGGCCGCCTGGCTCATCAGTGGACGCTGGCGGAGCTGGCCGAGCGAGCCCGAATGGGAACTGCAACGCTCAAGCGCATCGAGAAAGGCGCCCCCTCCGTGTCGCTCGGCGTCTGGCTTTCGGCATTTGAGTGCCTGGGATTGCTCCCGCTCCTGAACAAACTGGACGACCCGGCGGCGGCTGCCCTCCTCAATGAGACGCGTGCAAAGCGCGCACGCCGCAAGGGCGCGGCTGCCGATCTGGATTTCTGACCGTGCCGGATCGCATCGTCTTCATTCACCTGCCGGGCGAGACCGACGCCGTACCCGCAGGTCGTCTCACCCTGCTGGAGCAGGGCACCGCGCTCACGGCCTCGCGCTTCGCCTATGGTCTGCGTTACCTGGAGCGGCAGGGTGCGTTGCCCGTAGATCCGATCGCGCTGCCTCTGAACCAGGGGCGAGGCGGAGTGGAGTTGCTGCCGCCGGCCGGGCTCACGTTATTCGGCGCACTGCGTGATGCGGCACCGGACGCCTGGGGACGGCGCGTGATCGAGAACCGGCTGCGCGCGCCGCCGAATGGCCTACCGGTGTCGGTCTACTTGGACCATGCCGGCCCCTACCGCTCTGGTGCGCTGGATGTCCGCGCAACGCCAACCAGCACACCGACGGGCGGCGCTTTGCCATCCTTGCTGGATCTCGAGCATTTGCGTGATGCGGCCGCCCGCGTGGACGCAGGCGAACCGGTAACGGCCCATCTGGAGCTGTTCTTCGCGGGTGGTCCTTCCCTGGGCGGTGCGCGCCCGAAGGCGGTATTGACGGCCGATGGCTGCGAGTGGGTCGCCAAATTTCCCGCGCGAAACGATCCTTTCGATGTGCCTGTAGCTGAACGCGCGACACTGGAGCTCGCACGTGAAGCAGGGTTGACCGTTCCACCAATCCGGCTCGAAACGCTGGCAGACGGCCGGCAGGTGGTGTTGATCCAGCGTTTTGATCGAGAGCCGGTAGCGCAGAACACGGCTCGGCGCCACATGGTCAGTGCGCTGACCATGCTGGCGAAGCACGAGCAGGATGCGCCGAATTCCAGCTACGCCGAGATCGCGGCGGTACTCAGCCAGCACGGCGTTGGGGGCGCCGTTGCTCCGGATCGGGAAGAGCTTTTCGCCCGCATGGTCTTCAATATCCTGGTCTCCAATGACGATGATCATCTGCGTAACCATGCATTTCTCTTCGATCCAGCCGGCCAGGGTTGGCGACTGAGCCCGTTGTACGACGTGGTGCCGCGCCCCCAAGTTGCACAGGAGCGCATGCTTCATCTGGCCGTCGGACCACAAGGCAGACTGGCCACACTCGACAACGCGCTTGCAGGCAGTGGACTTTTTGGCCTGCTGCCGCCGGAGGCGGCCAGGATCATCGATCGCGTTGCGCGCGTGGTTCGCAGCTGGCGCGGGGTGTTCGACCGGCTTCAGGTACCCGAGCGTCTGTGCAACCAGCTCGCAACGGCTTTCCGCCGACCTTCCGATATCGGAATGGGGGAAGTGGAAAGGCGTCTGCGGTGAAGCTCGCTGCAGGGAGCACGCGTCGCAACTCAATCGTAGGATTCAAGCGCACGGGCAAGCTCAGCCCGCACCGCGGCGACAAGCGCCTCGGGAGCGATCACCACCGCCGCATGTCTATTCTCTTGCCATCTGGCGCGCGCCCTCTAGAGTATGTCGCCAGCGCTGCGCGCTTTATTTTTGCTGTCACGGGAGGCACCAAAGCCTCCATTCCCCGGGGGAAGATTCATGCGTCAATGGGCATCGATCGGTCTGGCATCGCTGATTGGCGGTATGGCCCTGGCACAGGAGCCAGGCAACAGAGCCATCCCCGGCGACATTCTCGTCGAACCCCCGACCCTGAACGCCCTCGGCGTCGAATGGCGCATCACCGGTGACGTCAACCGCAATGCCAGCGTCGCCCTCGAATACCGCAAGCAGGGCGACGCCGACTGGCGCCGCGGCGCGCCGCTGCTGCGGTTGAACGGTGAGCAGGTACAGCAGGGCGCCTCTTATCACTACACCGCACCCAACATGTTCGCCGGCAGCGTATTCGACCTTGCCCCCGCGACGACCTACGAGCTGCGGCTGACGTTGTCAGACCCCGACATCAACAATGCCCCGCCAACGCAAAGAACCACGACGGCGACGACCCGGCCTGTTCCCCGTCCGGCTGAAGGCGGAGCCGTGTATCACGTCTATCCGCGCGGCTACACCGGCGAGCGGCAGCAGCCGGCGTTCAACAGCCTGATGGCGGCCTACAACACCGGTTCCAACGGCGCCGATTTCGTCAACTCGTTCCAGCCGCGCGTGAAACCTGGGGACACCATCCTGGTTCACGCCGGCACTTACAAGGAGAACCGTCGCGCGTACGCAGGGGCCAATTCCACCTTGTTCGACGGCGCCTTTTACCTGACGGCCGACGGCACCGCGGACAAGCCCATCGTCATCAAGGGCGCTGGCGACGGCGAAGTGATCTTCGACGGCGACGGTGCCGCCGTGCTGTTCGACCTGACCGCTGCCGACTACACCTACATCGAGGGCATCACGGTGCGGAACACCGACACAGCCTTCCTGCTGGGTCGCAAGCGCATTCTCGGCGCGGTGGGCTTCACGCTGAAGAACTCGAAGATCGAGGACGTCGGCCGCGGTGTCTTCAGCGAGTGGGGTTCCGCCGCGGACTACTACATCGCAGACAATGTATTCATCGGCCGCAATGACCAGTCGCAGCTGATGGGCTGGATCGGCGCGACCTGGCGGGATCGGCCCGGCTTTCCCGTGCCGCTGGTGTCGGAGTATGCGGTTAAGATCTACGGCTCCGGCCACGTCGTCGCCAACAACCGCGTCGAGTTCTTTCACGACGGCATCGACCTCGCGAGCTACGGCGACCCCGACGGCTGGCCCGACAAGCCGCTCATGCCCAACTCGATCGACATCGTGGGCAACGACATCCGCAGTGTCGACGACAACTGCATCGAGGCCGATGGCGCGGCCCAGAACGTGCGCGTGATCGGCAACCGCTGCTTCAACATGGCCCACCGCGCACTCTCCGCGCAGCCGGCGCTGGGCGGGCCGATCTATTTCATCCGCAACATCGTTTACAACGCGCCCGAGGGCGGGGCGGTCAAGTTCACCGCCAATGGTGCTGGCGTGCTGGTGTACAACAACACCTTTCTGTCCGAGGCCCACCCGATGGGTCCGTTCTCCAACCTGCATTACCGCAACAACCTGATCATGGGGCAGGGCGCGCAGGGGAGCGGGACACCGGCGGCGGGCACAGGGCCGGTGCTGTTCGGGGTGGAAACCTTCACGCCGTGGTCCAGCTCGGACTACAACGGCTTCGCGCCCTTCGGCAACAGCCCGATGCTGTTTGCGTGGGGCCAACCGGCTGGCGGCGTCGCGGCGTATACGGGGACGCGGCAGATGGTGCAGTACCCCACGCTTGCCGCGTATAGCAAGACCACGGGCCAGGATGCCCACAGTGTGATGCTTGATTGGTCCATCTTCACGAAGGCCTCGCCGCCCGACCGGGCCAATCCGACCAGGCTCCATGATCCCGCGGATTTCGACTTTTCCCTGGTCGCTCGCGCTGCAGCGATCGACAAGGGCCAGGTCATTCCCGGCATCACCGATGGGTTCACCGGGAGGGCTCCGGATCTTGGCGCCCTGGAGCGCGGCAAGGCTGCGCCGCATTATGGGCCGCGGCCTGTGGCGGATCAGCCTTAGGGAGTGAAGGTGGCGAAGATTGTCACTTCCCTGCAGGTGCATTTCGACTGCAAGTTTCAGGTCAAGCCGAGCAATTTCTCTGAGGCCTGAACTCCCCGGGCCCGCGTAAAGTGACGCTGAAGTCGCGTTTGGTCGAAATGTGGTCAATTCGTGGTCGAGACGTGTCCGGAAGTGCTAGCCTGTCTCTCCTGCCCGCCGGGAGATCCCGCCATGCCAGCAAATCTCTTCAACACCGTACCCGCGCATGACCATCTCGGCTTCTGGGCCAATCAGGTTCTCGACGCCCAGAAGGTGGCTACCTTCCTGGATCTCGACAAGCGCGAAGTCGCTCGCATCGCCGATGTGTCACCGAGTTCCGTGCGTTGGGACCACAAGATCCCCAGGGAAGTCCTGGATCTCATGACCCAGATAGCGATCATTTGCGCGCTGGTAGCGCAGTTCTTCCAGGGCGATGTTGGCAAGACCAGTCTCTGGTTCCGGACGAAAAACCCGTTGCTGGGAAATCTTTCACCGCGCGACATGGTGCGATATGGGCGCCACGAGAAGCTGCGTCGCATCGTGATGGATGCGCTCAACGAGAACGGCATTCCCACGCCGGAGACCATCAGCGTAGACATTCGCGGGCAGGGTCGTGAAGCGCCGAAACCGAAGACCCGCGCCTCCTAGACGCAGGAGTCCCCTGCCGCCGGAACATGGCCTTCCCGGACTCGAACTCCTGGAGGAGATCAGTGCGCACTCGCTGGCCAAGTGGCGTCAGGCGGGCCGCAATCTTGAGCAATTCAGCGAAACGTTGTTCTTTGGCCTTGAAGCGAGACGATCGCGACATTCCACCGAACTTCTGGATGCCCTTCGCACATCGGCGCAGGGCCCACGAACTTTCGACGGTTGGGCGCGGCTGGTCGATTACCAATACGCCAACCAGCCTCTTTCGATGGAAGGCAGCCTGAGGGGTGATGGCGGTCGTTTCAATGTGGGAAGGGGGCTGGATCCAGCCACGCATACGGCGTTTCCCGCGCTCTATGTCGCGGAGGATTTTGCCACAGCATTCCGGGAACGCTTCGGGACCGACCAGACCTCGATCACGGGTGGACTTGCGGCGGAAGAGCTGGTTCTTCGTCGGACGACATCATTCGCCCAGGTTGCGCTCAATGTCCACGCGGAGACCGTGATGGACGTGGGCGATATACAGGGCCTGAAGCCCATTGCTGAAATTCTGTCCCGAATCCAGATGCCGCCTGGCGTCGGAGTGCTATCGCGCAAATTGAGACTGCGACCGCCCGGTCTCGTACGGACTGCGGCTGGTTTGCAGAGAATGCTGCTACACCCGAACTGGCGCGTGGATCCAGTGCAGTATGGGCTTCCGTCGAGCCCACAGGTTTTCGGGCGACTATGCGCTGCGGCGGGAATACATGGGATCCTCTACCCGTCTGCCCGCAACAACGGCAAGCAATGTCTGGCGCTGTTCCCGCAGAACTGGCGGGGCTCAGGGTCGTTCGTCGAACTGGTAGGTCCATGCCCGGCGGGTACTGCGAAACGTCGCCTTGATGGCAACTTCGGAGATTGAGGGAACTCCCCGCGATGGATGCGCTCTCCCGCCAGCCTGGCGAGCCAAGGCGCCGCATCGCGCGTCGGGTACACCGCCACCCGATCCGCGGCCTTCGCCGCCTTGTGCAGTCGCGCAGCTTCCGGCGCCCCCACTTCGATCCATGCCCGCAGCGCACCGGTCAGGTCACACACCACGATCGCCGACTCTGATGGATGCCGCACCAGGCGCAGCTGTGCCGGGTGAGGTGGATTCAGTCTTGAGGAAGTACGCCCGCGGGGGATGCTACCCTGCTTCCCATGGCCGCTCCCGACGAAATCAGCAGCACGCTCGCCATCCTCATCGATGCCGACAACGCCAACCCCGCCATCGTCAAAGGACTCATCGATGAGGTGGCCAAGTTCGGCCGCGCCACCGTGCGCCGCATCTATGGCGACTGGACCACGCCGAACCTCGCGAAGTGGAAGGAGGTGCTGCTCGAGCACTCCATCCAGCCCATGCAGCAGTTCGCCTACACCAAAGGCAAGAACGCCACCGACAGCACGATGATCATCGATGCGATGGACCTGCTCTACGCCGGCAATCTCGATGGCTTCT
>JALYWF010000147.1 GCA_030852845.1 Pseudomonadota bacterium | reverse complement strand
CGCCGTGCTGCTGCAGGCGCTCACAGGTGGCATAGATGTCATCCACTTCGTACGCCAGATGCCCGAAATTGCGGCCACCGGTGTAGGTCTCCGGATCCCAGTTGTACGTGAGCTCTACCTGCGCCTCAGGCTGGCCGGGAGCTGCCAGGAACACCAGCGTGAAGCGGCCCTGCGGATTCTCGTGCTTGCGCAGCACCTCCAGGCCGAGGGCGTCGCGATAAAAGCGGAGGGAATCATCGAGACTGGTCACTCGGACCATCGTATGCAGGTATTTCATGCGGCAGCTTCCGGAAAATGGCGTGGGGAAGCTGATTGTATTGCGCCGCGCGTGTCCGGTCGCCGGTCAGGATTCCTCGGCAAGCGCGCGCCGCAGTCCTTCCCGAAACGCTGTGGCGCCTCCCATCGAGGGATGGCGCAGCGGCGTGGCCCGCACACCCATCTCCGACAGGGAAGCTTCGGCATTGCGTCCCACGGCAAAACAACGCACCGCGGGCAATGCAGCCAGCAGCGCCTCCAGTACGGGAAGGCCGGCGCGACGCTCGATCGGCGTCGGGGTGCGATTGGATTGCGGCGTTCCCGGCCGATGCGGGTGCCAGGGATAGGCATTCCACAATAGGGTGTCGGCGGCCCGGCCCAGTGTGTGCAATGTGCCCCAGACGGTAGTGGCGGACGGTTCACTCCACGGCCGCGCCCGGGTCGAGAGACGCTGGCCGCCGATATCCACGCGTGGAATCGCACCGGCCAGCAGCAGGCGCTCGCTGGTGAAGGCAATGCCGCTGACATGCGCACCCTGGTAGCCCGCGGCTTCGCCGAGCAACAGCCAGCGCGGCCGCACGGCAAAGAAGGCGCGCAACCGCAGCAGGCGCGCGGCGGCCGCATCGGCCTGTGCGTCGGTGCCTGGATCAACGTCGAGCCAGGGATTGAACACTGCACCAGCGGTGGGCGTCAGCAGGCGTTCGTAGAATGCTTCGAGTCGGGCAGGGTTGCGCACGGGGCGGCAATCTACAGTGTCGGCGGCGCGCCGTCATGCCGCTTGATATGCTCGCAGCGCCGTGAGCACTGAACGTCCAGCCCCGCTGCCTTTCCAGGCGCATGTCGAATTGCTGCAGCTTTTCATCGCCCACCGGGCCGCGATAGCCGAATGCCTGCAGGGATTGCTGAATGCACAGCAGGCGCCACCCCATGTGTTGCAGGACCGCGCGCTCCTGCGCCAGGAATTCGAGGATTGCTTCTTCACCACCGCGCGGCCGGCGCGCCAGCAGTTGGCGCTGCGCGGCAAACTGGAGGAGGCCCACTGGGCTGAAGGGTTCAGGCCGCGCGAGATGCCTGGCATTCCGAACGAAATGTTCGACCCGGCGGACATGGTGGCACGGGCCTTCACCCTCTGGCGCAGCACGCGCTGGCCCGGACGCAACGGGCGCGTCCATTTTGCACAGACCCTGTTCAACCTGTATCTGGTCCGCTGCATCACGCTGCTGGGCATGCGCGTGTTTGATGAGGGGGCTGGTGTGGCGTCCACCCGGCTCGGAATCTTGCAGTCCGTGCTTGATCAACTGTGGCGCAGCTCGCCGACGGACCAGCCGGTGCTGGTGCGCGATGCGCGCTGGCTCATACCCGTGGCGCAGAGTCCCACGACCGATGACCTGGGCGCGTACTTCCGCGTGGCGGAGAAGCTCGCCGAGGCGCTCGATGTGGACGAACGCATCGAGATCCACCGCGCCACCGTGGTGATGGCGGGCGGTCACCTGCGCTCCCAGCTGCGCTACTTCAACATGCAGGGCAGGTCGCTGGCCGACGCCGACCTGCTGCTGGACACGCGTCGCTCCAATGCCCTGGATTGCGCGATGACCATCCAGTCGCTGGTGCCGCTGCTTGCCGCCTATGCGCGCGCCGTTGAGGGCGGGAAGGATGTCGAGCGGCGACTGGAACTCGCGGGCGCCATCTGCCAGGCCATTTCGCCCGATCCGGAGCTGTACCTGAACCACCTGGATCTGCTGCGGGCCTACAGCATGGTCGAGCACCTGTCCGTGGCCACGGATGCCGATGGCAACGCGACGCTCACCCCCATGGGGCAAAGACATGCCCGCCTGGTCGACAGTTATGTAGTGGAGCTGGACCGCGTGGCACCGCCGCTGGCTGAAGATCTCCCGCGGTTCCGGCCCGTGCCCGGTACCTACTCGCCCTATGGCGTGATGTTCGGGTTTTCCTCGAACCTGCTGGAGCACATGACCATCAAGGCGCTGCAGCCGGAAGCCGAGCGGCGCTTCTCGCTGGAGGATGTGTTCACGGATGGTGAAGCCAGCGCGGAAAAGCTGGCATGGGTGGGCGGCTGGCGGCGCCTGCCGCACATCAGCGCCGAGGTGCTGAAGCAGTACGAATATCCGCAGGCATTCGCCGAAGAGGTATTTGCGCGCATGGCGCGCGCCTTCGAGGTTCGCATGAAGGGGCATGTCGCGGGTGTCGCACCAACTGGGCGTCTGCACGTAGTTGTGGCGGGCGCTGTCGGGCACGGGCCTGAGGTTTCAGGAGTGCCGCAGCTGGACGCCAGGTACGTGCTTTCGTCCGACCCGCAGTGGGTGGCGGCGGGCAAGGCCCGGCCCGTTGAAGAGTCGAAGTTGCTCGCCGACCGCAACGAGGGAGAATTCATCGCAAGTTTCAGGACGCAGGATGGCTGGGTCGCCCTGTCGAAGGATGTCCTGACTGATGTGCTCGGCGCTGGCCGCGACGTACGCACCCCCGGCCTGCCAAAGGGCGTGGCCGGCTTGCTGGTACTGACGTGCCCCGGACTGGTGGTCATTTGATGAAATCAATCGTGATGACTGAATTCGCGCGTGCGCGGCTGTTCCCGCGGGAGTCGCGGCGCAACACCATCCAGGACATCACCGCCGCTGAGTTCGAGCGCCATCTCAATGAACAGGCACCCCTGAAGGTGCTGCCCGGCTACGCACCGTTCTGCGTGCTGCACGTGCATTGCAACTGGACTTCCACCCGCTGTCTCACGGTGCCGATCACAGATGCCAACCACCACCTGCTGCGCTCCGGCTACGAGGCACGCACCCGCGCCGAGCTGCCCGTGCTGGTACGCTGGTTCGAGGACGTGGAGCCGCCCGTGGCCAACTACCTGATTCCCATCCTCTACAGTCGTGGGCAACTGGCGAAGGAAGGCTCGCCCATCAATGCCGATTGGGGCATCGTCGGCTGCATGTACACTGACGCACCTGAGGAGGTCCCCATGGCGCCGATCACGATGATGCGCAATGCACTGGGTGTCGCGGAGGGCGGCTCCGGGGTGCCGCTCGACCCTGCTGCCTACCGGCGCAGCGTGGAGTACTGGAGCAGCCACGCGAACTGGCGCGCATGATCAGCATCGATCGCAGGGCCTTCATTGCCTGGCTGGGTGGCGCGGCCGCGGTGGCAGCGATGCATCAGGAAGCCAGGGCCGATGCGCTCGAGCGTTACCTCGCGGCAAACATCGGTGCGGCAGCCGCTGCCGGCGCGGCCACTGCGCGCCCGCCCACCGTGGCCGAGCTCGAAGCGCAGGTTTCCACGCGCAACTTCCGCCGCGGCGTGGGCAATGGCATGGTCAACAAGGATGGCGGCAATGTGGCGTTGCTGCCGCCGTTGCCCGCGAGTCCCACGCTGGCGGATTTCATCCGCTTGCGACTGCAGTCCAATGCGGAACACTGCCTGCAAAGTGCCCGGCAGGCACGCCTCATGAACATGGACGAGGACATCGTCTTCGCCTGCCTGATCCACGATCTGTCGCTGTCGCTGATGCGTGCGGAGCACGGCTTCTGGAGCGCACAGATGTTCGAGCCCTATGTCTCCGCGAAAGTGACATTCGCGGTCCGCCACCATGCGACTCTGCGCTTCTTTCCTGACAGGGACGTGGGCTACGAATATCCGGAGCTGTACCGCACCATGTTCGGTTCCGACTACGTGCCGCCACCGCACCAGCAGGAGGAGTACCGGCAGGTGCGCCGGCACCGCTGGTACATGGCGCCGCGCCTTGTCACCGTGAACGACCTGTACGCGTTCGAGCCAGGGGTGACGGTGTCGGTCGACGAATTCGAGGACGTGATCGGGCGCCATTTCCGGCACCCGAAGCGGGGCCTGGGTTTCGATGGCAGCGCTGTCGCACACATCTGGCGCACCATCGCGAACCCCGACGCCCCGCTTTGATCGCCGCTCAGCGGCGCGTGGGCTCTACCGTGCCGACCTCATCGTAATACTGGTCGAGGACCGGGATGTCCGCGGCACGCACGGCCTGGTCCACCGCTTCGGCCTCGCAGTCATGCTCGCTCCAGATCTCGTAGCCGCGCGGGTGCGGGGAAATCCGGCACACTTCCTCGGCGGTCTGGCGGATGCGGAAGAACAGATTCTCCGCTGACCGTCCATCCCGGATCTCGGAGCGGTCGTAGGGCACGCTCACCGAGCGCACCTGCAGCGAGTCAGCGTCGTCCAGTGGCGCAGTCGCGCCCACAATGCCGAAAGAAGCGATTGCCGCAGCCATGGCGAGATGTTTGTTCATGTCGCGCTCCTGTATTCAGGGGTCACGACCGGTTGGACAGCATCGCGCGCGCGGGTTTCACCCCCGGGCATCAAAGGGGCGCTGGTCCTACAGGACCGACGCCCCTCGACTGACAAACAGTGCGGAGGATGGCGGCTGGTTCCGCGCTGCAGTTGCTCAGCACCCGACGAGGGCCTCCAGCTTGTCGAAGCTGCCTGTCCAGCCACCGGTCATGCTGCCCTTCTGCCGCGCAAATTCCTGGATGTCCGCTGCGGTGGCGTCCGCGCCCGGTTCCCAGCGCACCGTGACGCGCGTGCGCTCAGGCCCTTCCTCCGCCAGCTCCACGAATGTCTGCATGGTGAGCGGCC
>JALYWF010000118.1 GCA_030852845.1 Pseudomonadota bacterium | reverse complement strand
CTGCCATCCGGATCGTTGCTGCCGCTGCCGTTGAGCGTGACAGTGGCGCCAGAGATCACCGCCTGGGCTGATCCTGCATTGGCCTTCGGGAAAACGTTGACCGGCTGCTGCGGTCCGCCACTGTTTCCGCCGCACGCACCCAGCAACAACAGCGCGACGAAGCCAGCCAGGATTGAACCTGAGAATTTCAATTGCATATCGTCCCTGTGCCCCCCGACGGACGGTGAAGTATCCAGCCCGGTTCGGGTCCAAGTCCACAGACCGGCGTCGCTTTCGCTACCAAGGTCCCCGCGCGAGCTGGTTCAGGTCCAGTTCAGCCGTTAGCCGTATTTCACCGTCGACCACACCCACCGGCAGCCTGCGCAGCGAGTCATCCACGCAGGGTCCCGCGATGCAAAGCCCGGTGCTTTTCTCGAACAAGGCGCCATGCGCATGGCATTGCAGCAGCTGGCCATCTGGCGTAGTGCAGCTGCCCGGGCCGAAATTCAGCGGGCGGCCAGCGTGGGGACAGCGGTTTAGGTAGGCGTGGACGGCATCCCCCTCGCGCACCAGCAATCCTGTGATGGGCGGAAACTCATCTTCCACCAGGTCCACCACACGCGCAGCACCCTCCGGCAGATCACCGAGCCGCGCTAGCATTGTGCCGGCCGGCAGCCGTCGGCCTGTCATCTGGAATTATCCGCGCCAGATTTGCCGGCATCACCCAGCGCCTGGTCCACAAGACCCGCCCGTATCATGTACCAGAACAACAGGATGCCCGGCAGCGCCGCGAGTGCGGTGAGCACATAGAAGCTGACGTAGCCCAGTTGTTCGATCAGACGCCCCGCGGTGGTCCCCGTGACGATGCGCCCGAACACGCTGGTGGCGGCGGAGATCAGGGCATATTGCGATGCCGTGAACTGTAGATTGCACAGCGCGGAGAAGTACGCGACCACCACTACACCGCCGAAACCGCTTGCTGCGTTTTCAAAGCCGATGGCCACCGCCAGTCCCATGTTGCTGTGGCCAGCCGCTGCCAGAAGCGCGAAGCTGATGTTGGTGAGTCCCATCAGCACCAGCGCCAGCAGCACCGAGTGCTTCAAGCCCATGCGGGTGTAGGCAATACCACCAATGAAGATGCCGATCATGTACGCCCAGAAGCCGACCATCACGTCGTAGATCGCGATCTCGTCGTTGGTGAACTGCAGGTCATTGAACAGCAGCCGCACGGTGAGCTGCGAGAGCGTATCGCCGATCTTGTGGACCAGGATGAACGCCAGCACCAGCCAGGCGCCGTGCCGGCGAAAGAATTCCGCGAAGGGGCCAGCGATGGAATGCCAGACCTCCGCCAGGCCACGCCGCGTCTGTCGCACCACGTGGCGCGCGGGCTCGCCGAGAATCAGCGCGGTAGCCATGGCCGGCAACGCGAACAGCAGCGTAACGAGGTAGGCCACGGTCCACCCGGCCCGACCCGCCACCACCAGTGCCAGCGCTGCGGCAAAGGTCGATCCAATACGCCAGCCGTACTGGCTCATGCCGGAGCCGACGCCAAGCTGGTAGGGCTTGAGCGTCTCGATGCGGTAGGCATCGATGACGATGTCGTAGGTGGCGCCAGCTACGGCCACGAGAATGGCAGCCACGGCAGTGGCCCGCACGCTGGCGGAAGGATCAACCAGCGCCAGGTTGATTACTGCGGCAATCACGAGCAGTCCCGAAACCAGCATCCATGACACGCGGTGACCGAGGCGGCCAATCACCGGCAACTTCACGGCGTCGATCACCCAGGCCCACAGGAACTTCATGTTGTAGGCCAGGAAGGCCAGCGAGAACGCGGTGACCGTACTCTTCGTGATGCCGTCCTGGGCCAGCCGCGTGGTGAGCGTGGCGCCGATCATGGCGTAGGGGAACCCGGAGGACAGGGTGACGAAGAAAGCCGCGAGGGCTTCCTTCTCGAAATAGGGCTTCAGCGACCGCCACAATGGATGCGCATCCGCACCGCGGCTCACGGTTTGTGATCCATCGTTCAGTACAAGGTTATGATGCGCACCGCCGGCATCATAGCGGCTTTGGACCAGGCAAGATGCAAGACTACGCCAGCGAATTCATCCGCCTCGCCCTGGCGCGCAACGCGCTGCGCTTCGGCGAATTCACCCTCAAGTCCGGACGGGTCAGCCCGTACTTCTTCAACGCCGGATCCTTCGATGACGGCGCCTCTCTGGCGGTGCTGGGTCGCTGTTACGCGGCCGCCATCATGCAATCGGGCCTGGCCTTCGACATGCTTTTTGGTCCCGCCTACAAGGGCATTCCGCTGGTGGTGACCACGGCCGCGGCGCTCTGCAACGACCATGCACGCAACCTGCCCTATGCCTTCAACCGCAAGGAGGCCAAGACGCATGGCGAGGGTGGCAGCATCGTCGGCAGGCCGCTGGCCGGCCGCGTGCTGATCGTCGACGACGTGATCACCGCTGGCACCGCGATCCGCGAATCCATCGAGATGATCCGCGCCGCGGGCGCCGAGCCGGTGGGCGTGGCACTGGCGCTCGATCGCCAGGAGCGCGGTCGCGATGCGCAGGGCAATGATCTTCCCGAGTCCGCGGTGCAGGAAGTGCGGCGCCTGTATGGCATTCCCGCAGTGAGCATCCTCAGCCTCACTGGCCTGATCGACACCATGCGGGCGGGCGGAAACCTGCTGCCACAAGGCGCCCTGCCCGCGATGGAAGCCTATCGCGCGCGCTACGGCGCGGCCGGGATGTGACAGAACGCACGGACCCGGAAGGCGCGGGCTTTGCAATCCCCCGCCGATGGAGGGAGGATCGCAGCATGAACAAGCCCCTCGTCGTTGCCGTGGCAACCAGCGTGGCCATGCTCGCGGCCTCCCTGCATGCCGCGGAACGCACCATCCGTCGCTGGGTGGATGCGAACGGCGTCGTCCACTATGGCGACGCGCCGCCGCCGGATGCGGCCAAGACCGGCAGCACGGTGCTCAATCGCCAGGGTGTTCCGGTGCGCGAGATCCCGCGCCAGATGACGCCCGAAGAGGCCGCCGCGGCGCGCCAGCAACTTGAAGAGGAATCCCGCCGCAAGGCGCAGGACAGCTTCCTGCTCACCACCTACACCAAGGTCAGTGACATCGAACGTGCGCGCGATGACCAGCTGGCGCTGATCGACAGCCACATCGAACTGGCGAAGGGATCGGTGGCATCGGTCGAGCAGCGCCTGGGTTCGTTGCGCCAGCGGATGGGCAACTTCAAGCCCTACTCCCGGTCACCGAATGCGCGGCGCGTGCCTGATGTACTGGCCAACGAGGCGGTGTATGCGCTGGCCGAGCGACGCTCGACCCAGGAAGTGCTGGAAGGACACCAGAAACGCCGTGACGAGATGAGCGCGAAGTATGATGGGTACATCACCCGCTACCTCGAACTGATCAACCGCCCCTCCATCCGGTAGGGGCGGTCAGCACTCAGCGCACCGTGTAGCCGCGGCCTGTCAGGCAGGCAGTAATCGCGCGGAGATAGTCCTCGCGCAGGTCGGCGTCGTACTCGTCATCAATCGGATCGTAATCCGTCTCGGACACGGCCCAGCGGTGGCACTCATAGCGGTCATCCGCCTGCTGCTGCTCGCTCTGGCCGCGGGCCGGGTAGATGTACAGGTCCTCCGCGGGCTCCGTGGCATCGCCGGCTGCGTAGTCATAGTCGTCTCCGTAGGGTGAGCGCACGACCACGTAGCCCCGGCGCGCCGGCTCATACGTGTAGTAGTGGTAGTCGGAGTAGAAGTAGCGCGTGCTGCCGTACCAGAAGCTCGTGTAGGCACCCGGCAGTGTGGTCACGAACAGGCCGAAGGGAATGCCCACGGTGATGAAGCTGGTGCCCTGCGGCCGGTACCAGAAACCGTCGTAGTAGTAGTAGCGGCTGCCGTTCCACGAATAGTCGCGGTAACCGGCCGGCAGCTGATGGATCACATGCACATGGCGGTGGCGACGGCCGCGGTCGTAGTCGCGGTCACGCCAGGCATCGCGGCGATCGCTGCGGTCGCGGTCACGGTTGGTGTCGCGGTCCCAGTCGCGGCCATTGCGGTCGCGATCCCCGCGGGCGTTGTCGCGCTGCTGCTCGCGCACCAGCGTGCCGAGCACGCCGCGGTCGTTGTTGCGGTCATTGCCGCGCGAGTTGCCGCGGGAATTGCCGTCGCGACCACCAGAGGTGGCCGGCGGGGTGGCGCCGCGTGAACCACCGCCCTGCGCCACGGGCGCCGAAGGCGTAGCCGGTGCCGCCGGCGTGGCCGGACGGGCGCGACCCGCGTTGTCATTCCTGCTGCCCTGCACCGACTCGCGCAGCACGCCGGCGCGCTGCGACTCGGTGCGCGCGGGCTGCTGCGTGCGCGCCGAGGGCTCACTGCGACGCTCATTGCGGGCGGCTGGTTCGCTGCGACGTGGCTGCTCGCTGCGCGCGGGCTGCTGGCCGCGCGAGGACCGCGATTCGCCGCGCTGTTCCTGCGACTGGGCCTGCCCCTGTGTCTCGCGGGCGATCTTGCCGGTGATTCCGGCCGTCCAGGCGAGCGGGCCGGTGGCCAGCGCCGCCGCGGCCAGCGTCACCTTGAAAGTGCTGCGAAGCTTGCTGTTCATGTCTGCCTACCTCACCGAATAGCCGCGGCCTTCGAGGCACGCGGACATGGCGCGCCGGTATTCGGCCGCCTCGCGTTCATGGCGTCCGTGGCCGCGCCGGTCGCTGCGCACCTGCACGGCCTGCGCCTGCTGCTGGTCCGCGCTGGCTGCAGCCGAGCCCACCACAGAGCCTGCGAGGGCGCCGACCACGGCACCTTTGCCGGCATCGCCGGGGCCGGCCGCGACGGCGCCGATCACCGCGCCCACCGCAGCCGCCGTGCCGATGGTCTCACCCGGCGAGCGCGCGGGCACCACGGCGGCGCGGGTCTCGCGCGCACCGATCTGGCGGGAGGGATCGAAACCAGTCTGGTCCACGGCCCAGACGTAGCAGTCGTAGCGGTCGCGGTCTTGCTGGGCCTCCGACTGGCCCTGTGAGGGGTAAAAATAGACCTTGGTGAGGTTGGGCGGCGGCGCGGGTGCAGGCGCCGGCTGCGGCGGCGTGTAGGCGCAGGCGCCTAGACCCATCGAGGCTGCAAGGGCGAGACCGGCCAGGATTTTCTTGTCCATGGTCGGGAGCCTACGCCGGGGCGCTGAACTGGTCCTGAATGTGTGCTGGAGGGCCTCAAGGGTCCTCCGGCGGTCTCAGACGTCGTCCTCGCCGGCTGGTCCGCCCTCGGCTTCCCACTTGTTCACGCCACGCACGTCGCGACGCGAATATTTCAGCCGCACGCCCACGCCGCCGCCGTTCTCGGGGATGAACACGGCGCCGCAGTCTTCAAGCGCCGCGAACAGCTTGCGCTTCACCTCCTCGCCCGGATCGGCACGCCTGGCCTCGAAGTCAAGGATGGCCTGGGCGTTGACGCCGACCCTGCCCGCCACCTGCTCGGCCGAGAGTTCGACCAAGGCGCGCGCCGCGCGGCATTGCGGGCCGGTGATGATCATCTAGCTTCTCCCTGAATGCCCGAAACCGCCGGCACCGCGCGCACTGGTGGCGAAGTCATCCACCACCTGCAGCTGCACCTGCAGCACCGGCACGATGACCAGCTGCGCGATGCGCTCGCCGGGCTGGACGGTGAAAGCGCTGGCGCTGCGGTTCCAACAGGAGACCATCAGCTGGCCCTGATAGTCGGAGTCGATGAGGCCGACCAGGTTGCCAAGCACGATGCCGTGTTTGTGGCCGAGGCCGGAGCGCGGCAGGATCATCGCGGCGTAGCCGGGATTGTCGATGTGGATGGCGAGGCCAGTGGGAATGAGCGTGGTGGCGCCAGCGGCGAGATCGAGCGGCGCATCGATCACGGCGCGCAGGTC
>JALYWF010000112.1 GCA_030852845.1 Pseudomonadota bacterium | reverse complement strand
TTCCAGACATGTCAAGGCCAGGTAAGGTTCTTCGCGTTGCATCGAATTAAACCACATGCTCCACCGCTTGTGCGGGTCCCCGTCAATTCCTTTGAGTTTCAACCTTGCGGCCGTACTCCCCAGGCGGACAACTTAACGCGTTAGCTGCGACACTGAGAGCCAATTGCCCCCAACGTCTAGTTGTCATCGTTTATGGCGTGGACTACCAGGGTATCTAATCCTGTTTGCTCCCCACGCTTTCGTGCCTGATCGTCAGTTCTGGTCCAGGAAGCCGCTTTCGCCACTGATGTTCCTTCGGATATCTACGCATTTCACCGCTACACCCGAAATTCCGCTTCCCTCTGCCGAACTCTAGCCATCCAGTATCGAATGCAATTCCCAGGTTGAGCCCGGGGCTTTCACACCCGACTTGAAAAGCCGACTACGCACGCTTTACGCCCAGTAATTCCGATTAACGCTTGCACCCTCTGTATTACCGCGGCTGCTGGCACAGAGTTAGCCGGTGCTTTTTCTTTGGGTTAGGTCAAGACCAAAGGGTATTAGCCCCTGGCTTTTCATCCCCACTAAAAGTGCTTTACAACCCGCAGGCCTTCTTCACACACGCGGCGTCGCTGGATCAGGCTTGCGCCCATTGTCCAATATTCCCCACTGCTGCCTCCCGTAGGAGTCTGGGCCGTGTCTCAGTCCCAGTGTGGCTGGTCGTCCTCTCAGACCAGCTACGGATCGTCGCCTTGGTAGGCCGTTACCCCACCAACTAGCTAATCCGACTTCGGCTCATCTCATAGCGCAAGGTCTTGCGATCCCCTGCTTTCAACCGTAGTTCGTATGCGGTATTAGCATGGGTTTCCCCATGTTATTCCCCACTACGAGGAAGATTCCGAAGCATTACTCACCCGTTCGCCGCTCGTCGCCAGGGTTGCCCCCGCGTTACCGCTCGACTTGCATGTGTTAAGCACGCCGCCAGCGTTCAATCTGAGCCAGGATCAAACTCTTCACTTGAAGTTTTTGAGCTTTCAAACAAAAAGAGCAATCAAAGGCCCATTGCTGGACTTTTGGTCACTCGGTCATCCAACACCAAAGTGCATGACACGAGTCCCCACACAAATTACTTGCCGAATTTTTAAACAGCACCGGGGTCGCTGGGACACCGGGATTTGCCTCTTTCCAAATCTGGTCGGAGGCGAAGGGGCGGCAAGTATAGCGGCGTTCCGCCTACCGTCAACCCTTGTTTCTCAATCCTTTTCGCGGGGCTTTCCGTGGCGCTTTTGCGCCGCAGTGAGCTTTGCGAGGGCGCGCAGTATAGACAAGGCAACTGCCGTGTCAACGACCTTTCAGGCCACCCTGAAAAAGATTTTCTAGAGCCCGATTTGAGGCCCCCAGGTATACGGCGAGGGCGCCCAGGGACGGATCTGGTGGCTCCCTGCGCGCACGTCAAGGGGCGATCAGGCCGGAGGCGACACCTGCACCCTGGCAAAGCGCCGCGGACCCAGTTGCAGCACGTATTCGGTGCCCGGGACCAGCCGCATTTCGCGGTCCGTGGTGCGGTTGCCGTCCACCTTCACGGCCCCCTCCTGGATCTTGCGGCTGGCCTCCGAATTGCTCGCCGCAAGGCCCGCCTCCCGCAATGCGGCAGCCAGCCGCAGGCCGGCCTGCTCGGGGCAGGAGAGGAATTGCAGCGGCAGGTCCGTGGGGAGGGATTTCTGCGTGAAGCGGGCGATGAAATTCGCCTGCGCGCGGCTGGCGGCTGCGGCGTCGTGGAAACGCGCGACGATCTCGGCCGCCAGCTCGAATTTCACGTCACGCGGGTTGCGCCCGTCGGCAATCGCCTGTTGCAGCGCGGCGATGTCGGCCAGCGGACGGAAGGACAACAGCTCGAAATAGCGCCACATCAGCTCGTCGGAAATGGACATCAGCTTGCCGAACTGCGTGTCGGGGTCCTCGGCGATGCCCACGTAGTTGCCCAGCGACTTGGACATCTTGTTCACGCCATCGAGGCCCTCCAGCAGCGGCATGGTGATCACCACCTGCGGCTCCTGGCCGTAGTGCTCCTGCAGCGCGCGGCCCACCAGCAGGTTGAACTTCTGGTCGGCGCCGCCCAGCTCCACGTCGGCCTTCAGCGCGACCGAGTCGTAGCCCTGCACCAGCGGATAGAGGAATTCATGCAGCGCGATGGGCTGGTTGGCCTTGAAGCGCTTGCTGAAATCGTCGCGCTCGATCATGCGCGCGACCGTATGTTTTGCGGCAATTTCGATCAGGCCTGCAGCGCCCATCGGCCCGAACCAGCGGGAATTGAAATCCACGCGCGTGTGCTGCGCATCGAGGATCTTGAACACCTGCTTCTCGTAGGTGTGGGCATTGGCCTTGATCTGTTCGGTGGTCAGTGGCGGGCGCGTGGCGTTGCGGCCGGTGGGGTCGCCGATCATCCCGGTGAAGTCACCGATGAGGAACACGACCTCGTGGCCGGCCTGCTGGAACTGGCGCATCTTGTTCAGCAGCACGGTATGGCCGAGATGCAGGTCAGGCGCGGTGGGATCGAAGCCGGCCTTGATCACCATCGGCTTGCCCCGGGACAGCTTGCGCACCAGGTCGGCCTGGGTGAGCACTTCCTGGGTTCCGCGGGCGATTTCGGCGAGCTGGGCGGCGTGTGGGCCGGAGAGGTCCGGCGACTGGCTGTGGTCTGTCATGTGCGGCAAGAGGATAGCGGAAGCCCGGGCGGGCGTGCCGTGGCTCCCAGTTTGGTACGGCACAGGGTTTTCCGGGTTGCCTCATGCGCGCCGCATCAGTTAGTTTCGCCCGCACAAATATTATGTAATTCACTGATCCGGTGGCCCTTTGGTGAACCAGAAACCCGACCGTTCCAAAGCATCCGGCAGCATGGTGCCCCTGAAAGGGCTGCAGCTGCTCTGTGTGGCCGCCGTGGCAGGCCTGGGCGTGCACATCACCGCCAGCCTCTTCCACCACGAGAAATCGGCCACTCAGGCCGCGGTGGGCGCGTTCGAGCGGGCGGCGCTGGAGATGGCCACGACCCAGTCCGCGGCCGAGGCCGCGCTGGCGGGGCTGTCCGAGATCAAGGTAGTGGTGAAGCCCAAAGACACGCTGGATGCGATCTTCCGCCGCCTGGAATTCTCTCTGACCGACCTGGCCCTCATCCGCAGCCTGGATGGCGCGCGCGCGCAGCTGGACCGCCTGCGGCCCGGTGACGAGCTTACCCTGGCCTCCCGGGACGGCCAGCTGGTCGCCCTGGTGCGGCCGCTGTCGATCAGCCAGACGCTGCGGGTGCAGCGTGACGCGGATGCGGGATTTGTCGCCAGCGTTGAAGACCTGCCAGTGGACCGGCAGCAGCGCACAGCCGGCGGAGTGATCGAAGGCAAGACCTCCTCGCTGTTCCTGGCGGGAGGGGCCGCCGGGGTGAGCGACGCCACCATCATGGAGATGGCCGACATTTTCCGCTTCGACGTGGACTTCGCGCTCGACCTGCGCGAGGGCGATGCCTTCAAGGTGGTCTACGAGCAGCTTTCACGCGACGGCAAGGTGCTGAAGGACGGCGGCATCCTGGCTGCGGAATTCGTCAATGACGGCCAGCGCTACCGCGCCGTGCGCTATGCGCGGCCGGATGGCACGTCCGACTACTACACGCCCGAGGGCGTGAGCCTGCGCAAGGCGTTCCTGAAGACGCCGGTGCAGTTCTCGCGCATCAGCTCGGTGTTCAATCCGCGGCGCCGGCACCCGGTGCTGAACACCATCCGCGCGCACAAGGGCGTGGACTATGCGGCGCCCACGGGCACGAAGGTATATGCCGCCGGTGCAGGCCGCGTGCAGTTCCGCGGGGTGAAGGGCGGTTTCGGCAACGTGGTGGAGATCGCGCACACCGGCAAGGTGGTGACGCGCTACGGCCACCTCTCCAGGTTCGCCGCGGGCCTCGCCAACGGCCAGAAAGTGGAACAGGGACAGCTGATCGGCTACGTGGGCAGCACCGGTCTTGCAACTGGCCCGCACCTGCACTTCGAATTCATCAAGGGTGGCCAGCACGTGGATCCGCAGAAGGAGATCCGCCGCGGTGAGCCCGGGCCGCCGGTGCCCGCTGCGGAGCGCGAGCAGTTCGCCGCGCAGATCGCGCCGCTGCTGGCGCGCCTGGATGGCGCACCGGCCGAGGCGCCCGCCGCCTACGTCGCGCGCTGAAGGAAGTTCGTACCGGGGACGGCGCCGCGAATCAGGCGGCGAAAGAGGAACCGCAGCCGCAGGTGGTGTGGGCGTTGGGATTGCGGATCACGAACTGCGCGCCCTCGAGCCCCTCGCGGTAATCGATCTCGGCGCCGCTCAGGTACTGGAAGCTCATGGGATCGACGAGCAGCTTCACGCCCAGCTTCTCGACCAGGGTGTCGCCTTCCTGCACGGCCTCGTCGAACTCGAAGCCATACTGCATGCCCGAACAGCCGCCGCCCTGCACGTAGACGCGCAGCATCAGCGCCGGGTTGCCCTCGTCGCGGATCAGCTCAGCGACCTTGCCGGCCGCCGCGTCGGTGAACTGGATGACTTCTTCGCTCATAATTTCAGCAGTTTACCCTTGATGGTGGCGCCGGCGGCCATTTCAAGCGCGCCGTAGTGCAGGTTGCCCTCCACCGTGGCCCGCGGGCCGAGTACCACCTTCCGGGGGGCCCTGATATCGCCCTTCACGGTGCCGTAGAGCTCCACCAGCTGGGCCTCGCAGGAGCCCTCCACGATTCCTGTCTCGCCAATGACCAGGCGCGAGTCGCCCTCGACGGGCCGCACATTGCCGGTGACCGAGCCATCCAGGTGCAGGCCCCCGCCGAACTGCAGGTCGCCCTGGATGCGGGTGGTGGCCCCGAGCAGCGAATCGATGGCGGGTGTGGCCGCCTTGCCCTTGCCGAACATGCTGCGGTCAATTCTCCTCGGCCCAGGGGAAGGTTTCGCGCACCGGGTTCACGCCTTTGCGCGCGGGGATGAGCTCCACCACGGTGCGGGCCGGAGTGAAGCGGGGCGGCAACCGCACGATCTGTTCCACCTCTTCCAGGTAGCGGAAGTCGAAGGTGAGCTCGCCGGCTGCCACATCTGCAGCCTGTGCCAGGTCGAGGGTGGCGGGGTCGGAACCGGGCGCGCCCTCGATGGTGATGCGCAGCTTGCCGCTGATGTTGCCGTCGCGGTTGATGGGGCGGCCCAGCACCAGCCGCATGCGGTACACGCCCGCCTCGGCGGTGCGGGCGACGCGGAACTGCTGCACCTTCACCGCATCGACCTGGGCATTGTCGCCCACCACACCGCGGTAAAAACCCAGCTCGCTTTCCAGCCGCTGCACGTCCGCACGCAGCGAACTGATGGTGCGCGCCAGCTCGTTGCGTTCGCTGAGCTGCCCGACGCGATCACTCTCGCGCTGGGCAAGTGCGACGCGTACCGTGCGCAGCTCATCTTCCAGGTAGCTGACCCGCTCGCGCAGGGTTACGCGGTCCGGCGTGATGCCACCGGGCAACCCCAGATTGCCACGGCCCCACTCGAAGGCGCCCCACAGCAGCAATGCCCCTGGTATCAGCGCCAGCAGCAGCCAGCGACGCAGGTTCGTCTCATGGCGCACCACCACGCGCGGGATCTTCACCGTCGGATTGTTCATTCCGCTGCTGCGCCACCGCCCTCGCGGGCAGCGCCGTTCTCCTTGCGCGCGGGGGTCGCGGGCCGGCGCGCCTGGCGGGCCCACCAGGCGGGATAGGGCGGCAGGCCTTCGGGTCGTGCCAGCGGGGCCAGCTCATGCAGGGCCCGCACGTAGACCGGGCGCTTGAAGTAGATGACTTCCTTCACCGGCTGCCAGTAGTCCACCCAGCGCCAGCGGTCGAATTCCGGTTCGGCGGTGGCATCGAGGCGGATGGCCGATTCCGCCGCGGACAACCGCAGCAGGAACCAGCGCTGCTTCTGGCCGATGCACAGCGGCCGCTGCCCGTGGCGCTGGTAGCGCGTGGGCAGGCGGTAGCGCAGCCAGCGGCTGGTGGCACCAACCAGCTCCACCTGCCCGGGAGTCAGGCCGATCTCCTCGTGCAATTCGCGGAACAGGGATTCTTCGGCGGACTCGCCCTTGCGCATGCCCCCCTGCGGGAACTGCCATCCCTTGCCACCGGTGCGCCGGCCGAGGAACAGGTTGCCATCCTCGCCCATCAGCACGATGCCCACATTGGCACGGAAACCGTCGCGATCGATCAGGTCCGTCATGATCGACAACTTGTAACCGGGTTGCGGGGTGCGTGGCAAGGCGACCCCGCGGCGCGACAGCGTCAGGCCCGCTGCCGGGCCTGCATGCGGCGGCCCTTCAGATAGGCCTGCCCCTGCTCCATCAGGCGGCGGAACGCCGCGCGGTCGCGCTGCTGCACGGTCTGGCGCAGTTGATCCACCGCGGTGGCCAGCGCCTGCAGCGACTCCCCGCCGTAGTCGTTGAGTGCCTGGATGTCGTAGTAGAGCTCGGGGCTTTCGTCAGCGACACCGCCGGCCACCTCGATCTGCGCATCGAAGGTTGTGCTGGACATGCGCTCGAGCTTCGGTGCGGCTTCGCCGCTGCCGGCCAGTGCCGTGAAGAAGGCGATGTTCAGTGCATGCGAGAGACCCAGCACATAGGCCACGAGGCGGTCGTGCTCTTCGAGCTCCATCACTACCTGCTCGGCCATGGTGGGCTGGAACAGCGCCCGCGCGGCAGCCAGCGCCTCGCTGTTGCCAAGGTCGATGAAGACCACATGGCGCCCGCAGAGCGTGTCGACGCCGGGGCCGAACATGGGATGCAGCGAGGTGACCTTCACTCCCGCGCGCTGCAGCGCCGAGAGACCCTGCCTGAGGGGCGACTTCAGCGAGCCGAGGTCGAACACCACGCCCGCCGGCGCGCGCGCCGCAAGCTCTTCGAGCACCACGCCGCTGGCGCCCAGCGGCGTGGCCACCACGATGTAGTCGAACAGGTTGAGGTCAGCCAGCTCCCGCCAGTCGGCCACATGCCCGATGCCTTCGGGCGCACCGACCGGATCGGCCACCAGCACCGAGAAACCCTGCGAGGCCAGGAAGCCCACGAACCAGCCCCCCATCTGGCCGGCGCCGCCGATCACCAGCGCGTGGCGACCGCTGCCGGCGCCGCGGGTGGCGACGCTGACCTGCTCCTGCGTGGTGAGCGAGGAATGGATCAGCAGGCGCAGCAGCTTCTCGGCCACGTCGGGCGAGAGGCCATGCTCCGCGGCGCGGCGACGCGCGCCCATGATCACCTCGCGCTCGCGTTCGTAGTCGCGGGTGGGGTAACCGGTGGCACGCTTGGCCGCGGCAACTTCGCGGGCAATGGCCTGCCGGCGCCCGACCAACGCGACGATTTCACCGTCGAGCTGATCAAGCTGTTGACGCAGTTGCTCCAGGGAAGTGGTGGCCATCGCAAACCGTTATGCGGCTAAACTCGCGCAATGTTACCCGATCAGACGCTGCCCGATCCGCTGCCGGCCGAGCCGATGTCGCTGCTGTCGGAGTGGTTCCGGGATGCCGCGCAGCGCAGGGACCAGCCCAACCCCGATGCCATGGTGCTGGCAACGGTAGACGGCAACAGGCCGTCCGCCCGCGTCGTCCTCTGCAAGCAGATCGATGCGGACACCGGCTCGCTGCGGTTTGTCACCAACTACGACTCGCGCAAGGGCCGCGAGCTGGCTGCCAATCCCCACGCTGCCCTGGTGTTCTTCTGGGATCACCTGCGCCGCCAGGTACGGCTGGAGGGCAGCGTCATCCGGGCTTCCGCCGCCGACAGCGACAGCTACTTCGCAACGCGCGCGCGCGACAGCCAGATCGGCGCGCACGCCAGCCAGCAGAGTGCGCCCCTCGACTCGATGGCGACGCTGCGCGAGCGCGCCGAGGCCGTGCGCAACCGGTACCAGGGAGCGACGGTGCCGCGCCCGGAGAACTGGGGCAGCTACATCTTCCGCGCCGAATCCGTGGAACTGTGGGTGTCCGGGGACGCGCGGCTGCATGAGCGGGCGCGCTGGAGCAGGGAACTATCTTCCGCCTGCGGCACCCTACCCCTGGCTGGACCCTGGACTGTGACGAGGTTGCAACCTTGAATGACCGCCTGCTGATCACCGGCCCGCGCGTGGCCCTGTGTTACCTGATCGCCTTCTGGTCCGGCTTTTTCGTGATGGGTGTGGAGCTGCTGGGTGGACGCATCCTGGCGCCGAACTTCGGCAGCAGCATCTATGTGTGGGGCGCCATCATCACGGTGTTCATGCTGGCGCTGTCGCTGGGTTACCTGGCGGGCGGCCGCTGGTCGCAGCACAATCCCAGCCTTGCAAGGCTGGGGCTGCTGCTGGGTGCGGCGGCTATCACCGCGCTGCCGGTGCTGGGGCTGTCCGGTGAGGTGATGGAGGAGCTGGCCTTCGCGGTGCCTGACGTGCGGTTCGGATCCATGGCCGGCGCGGCGACATTGTTCTTCATCCCCACCTTCTTCTCGGGCATGGTCTCGCCGTATTGCGTGCGCCTGCTGGTGGACCAGAGCGCAACCTCCGGGCGGCGCGCCGGCCAGCTTTATTTCGTGTCGACCTTCGGCAGCGCCGGCGGCACCATCATGACTTCGTTCTACCTCGTGAAGTGGTTCGAGGTGAACACCATCCTCATCGGTCTGATCTCGATTTCCGCGGTACTGTCCGTGCTCGCGGCCCTGTCCAGGAGTGAACGCAAATGAGAATGCTCGCGCGACTGCTGCCCCTGGCACTGCTGCTGGTGGCACCCCATGCCCTGGCCCAGAAGCTGGTGCATTCCGAACGCTCGTTGTACCGCGAGGTGCTGGTGTACGAGGATTCGGACGAGCGCTGCATGTGCTTCACGCGCATGTGCCGCATCGGACGGCAGTCCTGCCTCAACCTGAAGCGGCCGCGCGAATTCGCGCTCAACTACACCCACATGGTGATGGGCGGGCTGCTGTTCACCACCAACACTGCGCCGAAGAGCGTACTGGTGGTGGGCCTCGGCGGCGGCACGATTCCGACCGCGCTGCGCGAGGTGCTGCCCGACGCGACCATCGACGCCGTGGAGATCGACCCGGCCGTCACGAAGGTGGCGCGGCGCTACTTCGGATTCAAGGACGACAACAAGCTGAAGGTGCACGAGATGGACGGGCGCGTGTACGTGAAGCGCGCAATCCGCGAGGGCCGCAAGTACGACGCCATCCTGCTCGATGCCTTCGACCACGAATACATCCCCGAACACCTGCTGACGCGTGAGTTCCTCCAGGAAGTGAAGTCGCTGCTGTCGCCGGGAGGTGTGCTGGTCGGCAACACCTTCTCGTCCAGCCGGCTCTATGCGCACGAATCCACGACCTACGCGGCGGTGTTCAACACCTTCTACAACCTGAAGGCGGCCAATCGCGTGATCGTGGCGCGTCCCGCGGGCCTGCCCACGCCGCAGCAGATGGCCGCGCGCGCGCAGGACTTCGAGCTGGCGTTGCGTGGTTATGGCGTGGACGTGAAGCAGGTGCTCACCATGTTCAGCACCGAACCGGACTGGGACCGCAGCGCCCGCGTGCTCACGGACCAGTATTCGCCGGCCAACCTGCTGAACAACTGAAGCGCATCGCGGCCAGCTCCGCTCTAGGGGGAGTCATGAAACCCAGGCAGCTGCAACGTCTGAGGGCACCACTGGCGGCGCTGCTGGCCCTCTCGACGGCGGCACGCCCCGCAGAGGCCCCCGTCCGGCCGGCGGCCGACGTGGCCGTGCCGCGTACCGACGAGAACTCGCGCCAGGCCCACGCGGACCTGCTGGCCAAGCGCGGCAAGGGGCGCATCGACCTTTATTTCGTGGGCGACTCCATCACGCGACGCTGGGGCGCCGCCGAGCCGCGCTATCGCCCGTTGCTCGAACACTGGCAGAAGAGCTTCCACGGCTGGAACGCGGCCGATTTCGCCTGGGGTGGCGACACCACCGGCAACATTCTCTGGCGCCTCGACAACGGCGAGCTGGATGGCGTCAATCCGCGCGTGATCGTGGTGATGGCAGGCACCAACAATCTCGCGCGCCCGGTGGGCGATGGCGAGGCAATGGCCGCCGACATCGCCCGCGGCATCGAAGCCATCCTGCGCCGCTGCCAGGCATTGGCGCCCCAGGCGCGCATCGTGCTGATGGGCATCACCCCGCGCGGTGATGTGGCCGAATACCAGCCGGTGATTGAACGCGTGAATGCGCGCCTGGCGCGCCTGGCCGATGGACAGCGCGTGCGTTTCGTGGACCTGCGGGAACGCATGACCGATGCATCGGGAAAGCTGCTGCCGGGCATGACCGATCCGGACCAGCTGCACCTGGCCCTGCCAGCCTATGAAGCCTGGGCCGCGGCGCTGCGCCCCATCCTGCTGGAATGGCTGGGCCCGCCCGCCGCGGTGGACCAGGCCCCCCCGCCCACTGGCGACCCTTCGGCAATGCGCGCCGCCGCTGGCGGCTGATCAGCGCCAGAGTTCGGCGCGCAGCGTCTCGTGCAGCAGGCCATTGCTGGCCAGCACGGTGGTGGTGTCGAGCCCCACGGGGCGACCGGCAAAGTCGGTGAACCGGCCGCCGGCCTCGATGACGATCACTGACAGCGCGGCCACGTCGAGCACGTTCACGTCGGATTCGACCACGATGTCCAGTGCACCCCGCGCCAGCAGGTGGTAGTGCACGAAATCCCCGTAGCCGCGGCTGCGGTTCACCTTCTGCAGCAGCGCGCCATAGTTGCCCCACTGCGGACTGGCCGCCAGCGTCTTCAAGTTGCCGCCGGAGATGATGGCTTCGTCCAGCCGGCTGGTGCCGCTGACGCGGATGCGCTCGCCATTGAGGAAGGCGCCGCGGCCGCGTTCAGCCCAGGCCAGCTCCCCGTACACGCAGGCAGAGGACACGCCCAGCACCAACTCGCCCCGGCGCAGCAGCGCGATCTGCGTGGAGAAGAAGGGTGTGTCCCGCACGAATGACTTGGTGCCGTCGAGCGGATCAACCAGCCAGATGTTTTCGGCATCGGGGCGGGTGCGTCCACCCTCCTCCCCATGAAAGCCGTAATCCGGAAAGTGCTGTAGCAGCACCTCGTGGATCACCTGCTCGGCGCGCCGGTCGGCCTCTGTCACCGGGGATCGGTCGGACTTCAGTTCGACCGCCACATTGGCGCGGTACAGCGGCGCGATCACGGCATCGGCAGCGCGGGCCGCCTCCAGTGCGGCCCTCAGTTCGCGTGACTGCATGGTCATTACTGTGTGTTTCCCTTCCTGGTTGCCAGGCTCAAGCCAGCCTGGCGCGCAATGCATTCCAGTCGAAGTTCGGTCCGGGATCAGTCTTGCGCCCGGGCGCGATGTCGCTGTGGCCCGCGATGCGGCTGCGATCGAGCCCCGGATAGGCCGCGAGCAGCGCGCGGATGGCGGCGGCAGCACTGTCGTACTGGGCAACGGCATAGGCCGTGTCGTCGTCGCCCTCCAGTTCGATGCCGATGGAGAAATCGTTGCAGGTTTCCCTGCCGGCGTAAGAGGAAGCACCGGCGTGCCAGGCGCGCAGGTGGAAAGGCACGAACTGCACCAGCTCGCCGTCACGGCGCACCAGCAGGTGCGCCGACACGCGCAGCGCGGCAATGGTGGCGAAGTAGGGATGCACATCGGGCGGCAGGCCGCCGGTGAACAGCTTCTCGATCCAGGGGCCGCCGAATTCACCGGGCGGCAGGCTGATGCCATGGATGACCAGCAGCTCCGGCACTACGCCTGCGGGCCTCGCATCACGGTGCGGACAAAGCACCTGGCGCACGCCCTCGAGCATTCCGGTTGCCACATGTACGCGCAGGTTCATTGCTCCTCCGGCCTTGCCGTCCACCGGCTGCAGTGCTACACCTGCCGGCCTGTTCGGACGAACCAACAAGAATCAAGGCGGGAGGGATTATGCCTATCACAAAACGTCTGGGCGCCGAGTTTCTCGGTACTTTCTGGCTGGTGCTGGGGGGATGCGGCAGCGCTGTCATCGCCGCGGCCTGGCCTGGCCTTGGCATTGGCTTCGCGGGCGTCGCGCTTGCCTTCGGCCTGACGGTGCTCACCGGTGCCTATGCCTTCGGGCATATCTCCGGCGCGCACTTCAACCCCGCGGTATCGCTGGGACTTGCAGTTGCCGGCCGCTTCGCGTGGAAGGACCTCGGGCCCTACGTGGTGGCGCAGGTGCTGGGCGGCATTGCCGCCGCCCTGCTGCTGCAGTACGTGGCCAGCGGTGCACCGGGTTTCAACATTGCCGATGGCCTTGCCTCCAATGGCTACGGTGAGCACTCGCCGGGCGGCTATTCGCTGCAATCGGCACTGGTGATCGAGGTGGCGCTCACGGCCTTCTTCCTGCTGGTGATCCTGGGCTCCACCTCGACGCGTGCGCCGGCCGGATTTGCGCCCCTGGCCATCGGCCTCACCCTGACGCTGATCCATCTCATCAGCATTCCCGTCACCAACACCTCGGTGAACCCCGCGCGCAGCACGGGCCCAGCATTGCTGGTGGGCGACTGGGCACTGGCGCAGCTGTGGCTGTTCTGGGTTGCGCCACTGGCTGGCGCGGCGCTGGGTGGGGTGGTGCATCGCTGGCTGGACCGCGACGCCACTGCCTGAGCGCAGGGGGCCGGCGTTGTAAGGGAACCCCGGCTCCACCGACTGCAGGGCTGTCCTGTACACCGAGGCATTTGAGCCATGGATCGCCTGCGTGCCCTTTCCGTTGTCCTGGCATCACTGTCACTGCTGGCGGCTGGTCCGCCGCCCGCCAGCAGCGCCGAGTCCTCGCGCGAGGACATCGAACTCGATGAGGTGGTGGTCACGGGCGAGCGTCCGGGGCCGGCCATGTGGAAGGTGGCGAAGGGTGACCACACGCTGTGGATCATGGGCACGCTGTCGCCCATGCCGGCGAAGATGAGCTGGCGGCAGAAGCGCGCCGAAGAGGCCATCCAGGCTTCGGGCGAGATACTCGCCGCGTCCAGCAGCGACTGGGACATGGACCTGGGCTTCCGCGAGTCCATCGGCATGATCCGCACCTTGCTGAAGCTGCGCCACAACGCCGATGGCTCAACGCTGCGTGAAGTGCTGCCTGAAGACGTGTATGAGCGCTGGCATGCCGCGCATCGCCGCTGGTTCGGCGAGAAACCCAGCCCGAAGGAACGCGCGCGGCCGCTTTACGCCGGCATCCTGCTGTACAGCCGCGCGCTGAAGAAGTCCGGCCTCACCGAAGAGCCGCTGGTGTGGCAAAGGGCGGAGAAGCTGGCGAAGCAGCACAAGGTGAAGATCCGCCAGCGCCGCTTCCGGGTGAAGGTGGAAGACCCGAAGGGCATGCTGGCGGAGCTCGCCAACCTGCCGCGGGACCAGGAAGTGGCCTGCCTGGTGGAGATCATGGACTTCATTGACCACGAAGTGCCGCAGATGAAACGGCGCGCGGAGGCCTGGGCCCTGGGCGACCTCGACGCCCTGCGCGCGCTGCCGCCCGCCGCGCTGGAACCACAATGTGTCGGACTGGGCGATGGCACGCGCATCGACCAGCTCGACAAGGCGGAAGAAGCCCTCTTCGCAAAAGACTGGGCCGGCATCGTGGACTGGATGCTGCTGACCCACGAGACCAGCTTCACCACCCTGCCGGTCAGCAAGCTGTTCGCTGAGGGTGGCGTACTCGCGCAGCTGCGCGCAAAGGGCTACACGGTGGAGGAACCGCTGTAGCCCCGTGCGGGGCGTGCTGTCCGGCTAGAGATGCCCCCCGGAGGCGGCCGGCGCAGATGCCGGCGCAGGTGCATCGCGCTGCTGCGCCTCCCAGGCCTGCCGCGCCACGTTGATGATGTGGGCGCGGATCTGTTCTGCCTCTGTTTCGTCCAGCAGGTCATCGAAGGCAGGCATGCCGCGCTTGCGCAGCGCACCGCCCCGCACCACACCGGCAAAGGCCGTGGCCTCGCGGACCAGCGGCGAGCGGCGCAGGTCGGGCACGGGAGCGCGATCGACGTTTGCGTGGCAGCTGCCGCAATAGGCACCGTAGAGCGAAGCGCCGGCGGCAATATCGGCAGCCTTGGCTGCCTGCGCCGGTGGCTCGGGCAGCGGCCCCACAGGCGGCAGCTCCGGCGGAATGGGCGTGGTGCCGCCATCGAGCCGGAAGGCCAGGATGCGGTTGTCATTGCCGCGCCGTGACGCCACCTTGTCGGGCGTCCACATGTTCCAGCCGCCTCCGCCCGTGCCGGCGAGCACGGCGATGTACTGCACGCCGTCGACGGTGTAGCTCATCGGTGCTGCCACCAGCGAAGTACCGGTGTCGATCTCCTTGAGGATCCGGCCGGTGGTGTCATCGAAAAATCGCAGGTAGCCATCGATGCTTCCCTGCACCACCAGCCCGCCGGCGGTGGACAGCACGCCGCCATGGTCGTTGAAGGAGGGATACCTGTGCTCCCACACCACCTTGCGCGCCACCGGATCCCAGGCCTTCAGCGAGGCATGCACCGCCAGGCTGGGCACGGTGCTGAGGTATGCCGGATCGGCCAGTGGCCTGAAGATGGGTGGCAACGCCTCGGCGGCGATGGGACCGGTGATGAAGCTTGCCTGGAATCCGCCGGCCATCTGCCCTGGCGCGCGCGGCCGCGCCTCGGTGGAGGCCAGCATCATGCCGCTGTGGATGGCCGGGATGTACACCAGGCCCGTGCCCGCGGACAGCGACATGGGATTGAAGTTGTGCCCGCCGGCGCCGGAGGGAAACACGATGACCGGCTTGCCGCGGGAGTAGTCGCTGGCCGGGTTGATCACCGGCCGGCCCGTTGCCAGGTCCACCGTCGACGCCCAGCTGGCATCCACGAATTTGTCGGCCGCCAGCAGCTCGCCCGTGGCCCGGTCGTGGACATAGAAGAAGCCGTTCTTCGAAGCCTGCATCAGCACATCGCGCGCCACGCCATCCAGCTGGAGTGTTGCCAGCATCAGCTGCGGGGTGGCGTCGTAGTCCCAGGCTTCGCCCGGTGTCTGCTGGTAGTGCCAGGCGTATTCACCGGTATCGGCCTTGAGCGCCACGATGGAGGCGAGGAAGAGATTGTCGCCGCCGGCCGGACTGCGCAGGGCCGGATTCCACGGCGCGCCATTGGCGGTGCCGAAATACACCAGGTTGGTCTTCGCGTCGTAGGCAAAGCCATCCCATGCGTTGCCGCCACCACCCCACTGCCACTCGCGCTTTGGATCCCAGGTCTTCACGGCCATTTCCAGCGCGGGATTGTCCTGGGGCTTCGACGGATCGGTGGGCGTGGTGAAGAAACGCCAGGCCATGGCGCCGGTCTCCAGGTCGTAGGCCGTCACGTAGCCGCGCGAGTCGAACTCCGCGCCGCCATTGCCGATCACCACCACCTTGCCGGCCACCTGCGGCGCGCCGGTGATGGAATAGGCGCGGCCATCCTTGAGGAAGGTGTCGGCCTGCCAGAGCACCTTGCCGTCGCGCGCGTCGAGCGCAAACAGGATGCCCTCGAACGAGCCCACGTAGACCTTGCCGTTCCACACGGCCACGCCGCGGTTGACGATGTCGCAGCAGGAGCCGCGTGCGTTGCTCAGGTCGAGCGGCGGCTCGAAGGCCCAGATCTCCTCGCCGGTCGCGGCATTGAGTGCGTAGACGCGGCCGGCCACGCCCGAGGTGTACATCACCCCATCCACGACGATGGGCGTGGCCTGCATGCCGCGATTGGTGCCGGTGCGGTATTCCCAGGCGAAACCCACGCGCTCCACTGTGTCGCGGTTGATGTTTTCCAGCGGCGAGTAATGGGTCTTGCCCGCATCGCGTCCGGTAGTGAGCCACTGGCCGGGTTCCCCGGAAATGCCCTGCAGGCGAGCCGCATCGATGCGGCCGCCAGGTTCAGGCGCGGTGACCGCGCGCGGCCGGTTGCAACCCGACACGAATGCAGCCGCAATGAAGACGAGCGCAGTGCCCGCCAGATGGCGCGTTGAAATCATCCTCGAAACCCCCGCAGACCCCCTGAGTGTAGGATCATTATGCGCGCATGAACCCGGTTCCGGACAAGCACGCCACGCTGGCGGAGCGCGACCTCGCCTGCCTGTGGCATCCCTGCACGCAGATGAAGGACCACGAACGCGACCTGCCGCTGCTGGCAGTGCGCCGCGGGCGCGGGGCCTGGCTTGAAGGCGTGGACGGCAAACGTTACCTGGATGCGATCAGCTCCTGGTGGGTGAACCTGTTCGGGCACGCCAACCCGGCGATCAGTGCGGCCGTGGCCCGGCAGCTCACGGAACTGGAGCATGTGATTTTCGCCGGCTTCACGCATGAGCCGGCCATCGAAGTGGCCGAGCAGCTGCTGCGCGTTGCACCGCCGGGCCTGGCGCGCTGCTTCTTTGCCGACAACGGCTCTGCCGCCGTGGAAGTTGCGGTGAAGATGAGCTTCCATTACTGGCGCAATGCGGGCCAGCCACGCAAGTCGCGCTTCATCACGCTGGCCAACAGTTACCACGGCGAGACGCTGGGCGCGCTGGCCGTGGGCAACGTGGCCCTCTACAAGGATATCTACGCGCCACTGCTGATGGATGTGATCACTGCCCCGTCGCCAGATGCCTGGGCGCGCGAGGCTGGTGAATCCGCGCAAGACGTGGCGCGCCGGGCGGCAGGCGCCATGCGCGCGCTGCTGGAGCAGCATGCCGGTGAAACCGCGGCCGTGATCGTCGAGCCGCTGGTGCAGTGCGCCGGCGGCATGCGCATGTACCACCCGCTGTACCTCACGCTGCTGCGCCAGGCCTGCGATGAGTTCAACGTGCACCTGATCGCCGATGAGATTGCGGTGGGTTTCGGTCGCACCGGTACGCTGTTTGCCTGCGAGCAGGCCGCCATCACGCCGGATTTCCTGTGCCTGTCGAAGGGACTCACCGGAGGCTACCTGCCGCTGTCGGCGGTGCTCACCACCGGCAGGGTGTACGAGGCCTTCTACGATGAGTACACGAAACTCAACGCCTTCCTGCATTCGCATAGCTACACCGGCAATCCGCTGGCCTGCGCTGCGGCGCGCGCCACGCTGGAGATCTTCGCCACCGAACCCGTGCTGGAGCGCAACCGTGAGCTGGCTGCGCACATGGGGCGCGCCACGGCATCGCTGGCGGACCATGCGCACGTGGCGGAGGTGCGGCAGACGGGCATGATCCTCGCGATGGAGATGGTCAAAGACAAAGCCACCCGCGAGCCTTACGACTTCCGCGAGCGCCGCGGCCTTGCCGTGTATCGCCATGCACTGGAACGCGGCGCATTGCTGCGGCCCATCGGCAATGTCATCTACTTCATGCCGCCTTACGTGGTCACGCCCGACGACATCGACTTGCTGGCCGACATAGCGCGCACCGGCATCGAGGCAGCGACATGCGGGTGACGCGCATCCACGTGCCGGCCAGCCTTGCGTCCGGCGCGCTGCTGGAACTGCCCGCGCAGCAGGGCCGGCACCTGGCCAGGGTACTGCGCCTGGCGGAGGGCGCCCCGGTGACGCTGTTCAATGGAGAAGGTGGCGAGTTCGACGCCGCCATTGCCGCCATCCGGCGTGACACCGTCACCGTGCGCGTGGGCGCCCACCAGGCCATCGAGCGCGAATCTCCCCTGCAGGTCACGCTGCTGCAGGGGATTGCACGCGGGGAAAAGATGGACTTGATTCTGCAGAAGGCCACCGAGCTGGGCGTGGCCTGCATCGTGCCGGTGAGCATGACGCGCAGCAACGTGCGACTGACCGCCGACAATGCGCTGCGCAAGCAGGAGCATTGGCAGGCGGTGGTCACCAGCGCCTGCGAGCAGTGCGGGCGTAATCGCGTGCCAGGGGTAGCCGCACCTGCGGCGTTCACCGCTGCCGTGCAGGCGGCGCCAGCGGGTTTGAAGTTGTTGCTGTCCCCGGACGAATCGTCCCGGACTCCGACGTCACTGCTGGCGGGTGATTCCAGGCGGGCGGGTATCGCCATCACGCTGCTGGTAGGCCCCGAGGGCGGGTTCGATGCCGACGAAATCCGCATCGCCGCCCTGGGTGGCTTCACCGGGTGCCGGCTCGGGCCGCGCGTACTGCGCACCGAAACAGCGGCTCTTGCCGCACTCGCGGCCCTGCAGGTCGTCGCCGGGGACCTGTCCTGAGCTAAACGGCCTCGCCGTCTCCCGGCAGCGGTTCGGTCTCCTGCGCGATCATCGCCTCGAGGCGATCGAGGTCGGGCACCAGCGGCGTCTCGTCGAGCAGCTGGATCTGGCAGGCCACAGGGCTGTCGTCGGGGAAATCGCGCGTGCCGTCGAGCTTCACGAACTCCGGCGAGATGCGCACCAGCTGCGGGAAGCCCTGCGCGAGGATGGCCACCGCGCCACCGCCCAGCGTCTCGTTGAGCGCATTGAGCACCACCACGCGGGCGCGTGAATTTGGCGGCGGCACGTCGCCGCCCGCGCAGCCCTCGAAGGACACCAGCGGCACGCTGCGGCCATTCCACTTGATCATGCCCAGGTGCCAGGGCGGCGCGCCGGTCATTTCCTGCGGCGGCTGGTAGCCCACCACTTCGGCCACGCAGCCGCGCGGCACCAGCAGCCGCTCCTTCTCCAGCGGCACCATCAGGCCATACAGTTCGGCAGGACGTTCGCTGACCATTGCTGCTCCGCTTCAGGTACCAGCCACACGGGCGCCGCCACGCGCCACCAGTGGCGCGATGACTTCCAGCAGCTGGCTTTCCTGGTAGGGCTTGCCCAGGTATTCATCCACGCCGATCTCCATCGCGCGCGCACGGTGCTTTTCGCCCACGCGCGAGGTGATCATGATGATGGGCACGTTCTTCAGGCGCGGCGAGGTACGCATGTGCTGCGCCACCTCGTAGCCGTCCATGCGGGGCATCTCGATGTCGAGCAGCACCACGTCGGGAACATGCTCTTCCATCACCGCCACAGCGTCCTCGCCGTCGCGGGCGGTGAGCACGCGCATGCCATTGCGTTCCAGCAGCCGCTGGGTCACACGGCGCACGGTGATCGAGTCATCCACCACCAGCGCGGTGATGCGCCGCTCGGCGCGCTCGCGTGCGGGCAGGCCTGGTTTCTCGCGGCCGCGCCAGCCGCCGCGCACCAGCGACCCGATGTCGAGGATCACCACGATGCGGCCATCGCCCATGATGGTGGCGCCGGCCACGCCGCGGATGGAGGCGATCTGCGGACCCACCGGCTTCACCACGATCTCCCGGGTGCCGATCAGTTCCTCGGCCACCACGCCGGTGGAAAGCTCGCCGGCGCGCACCATGGCCACCGGCACCGTCGGCTCGTCGTCAGGCAGCGTGCCGGCCTCCAGCCCGACGAAGCTCGCCAGGTGCTGGAAGCGGTATTTGTGGCCGCCATAGGTATATGAGGGCGTCTCGCTGCGCAGGTGCTGCAACGCTTCCTCGCGCGGCACACGCACCACGCCCTCGATGGTGGGCATGGGCAGCGCGAACTGCTCCTCGCCCACGCCCACGATCAGTGCATGGCTCACGGCCAGCGTGAGCGGCAGGCGGATCAGGAAGCGCGAGCCCCGGCCAGGGTCGGTCTCCATGTTGAGCGAACCGCCGAGCTTCTTCACCTCGACGGCCACCACGTCCATGCCCACGCCGCGGCCAGCGGCCTGGGTGAGGTTTTCGGCCGTGGAGAAACCCGGCTCCAGGATCAGCGCCATCGCCTCCTGGTCGGTGAGCGCCTGGTCCTCGCGGATCATGCCCAGCGCAATGGCCTTGTTGCGGATGGCGGGCAGGTTCATGCCGGCGCCGTCGTCACTGATTTCCACCAGCACTTCGGCACCCTCACGGCGCAGTGCCAGCTGGATGCGTCCCGTCTCCGGCTTGCCGGCAGCCCGGCGCTTTTCAGGGGATTCGATGCCGTGCGCCACCGCATTGCGCAGCAGGTGCTCGAAGGGCGGCAGCATGCGCTCCAGCACCTGTCGGTCCATCTCGCCCCCGGCGCCCTCCACCACCAGTTCGGCCTGCTTGCCGGTGTCGCTGGCGGCCTGGCGCACGATGCGCGACATGCGCTGCACATGGCGCTGGAAGGACACCATGCGCGTGCGCATCAGGCCATTCTGCAGCTCGGTGATGGTGCGGCCCTGGTGGATCAGCTGGTTCTGCGCTTCCTGCGTGAGCGTGTCGAGCATGGCCTGGATGCTGGCCACGTCGTTGGCGGTCTCGGCCAGCGCACGCGAGAACTGCTGGATGGAGGAATAACGGTCGAGCTCCAGCGGATCGAAATCGCCGCGGTCGGCACGCGAGCTCATCTCGGTCTCGTGCCGGTGCAGGATCTGCGCCTCGGTCTCGATCTCCAGCTTCGACAGCTGTTCCTTCAGGCGCGTGACGGTGCGCGTGAGCTCGGCGAGGTTGAATTCCACCGAACCCAGCTGCTGCTCCACGCGCGCGCGCGCGATGCTCACCTCGCCGGCCTGGTTGAGCAGCTGGTTGAGCAACTCGGCGTCCACACGCGCCATTTCGACGCGCTCGACCGGCGCCTGCGGTTCGCGTCCGGGCGGCACGGCGGCGCGCGCCATCAGTCGCTGGAACTCCGGTGGCGTTGCGGCCATCGAGGGCGGGTTGAAGGGGGCAGGTGCTGGTGCCGGAGGAGGCTCCGGCGCTGCCGGCTCGGGCCGCAACTCGACGACGTTGGAGGCGGGTGGTGCCGGTGCGGCTTCTTCCTGCTGGAGCGAAGGCGCCGGGAAATTGATCGCAGGAACCGTGTCACCCGGCTCCTGCGGCTGCTCCGCGAAGGGCGAAGCTTCGATGACGGTGTCGCTTTCGGATTCACCAGCTGGAGCGATGGATTCGGAAGGCGCCTGCGCCGCAGGCTCGGCAAGCGCCGGTTCGGGGGTCGGTGCCGGTACCGGTGCCGGTGTCGGTTCCGCGGCTGCCGGCGCTGCCACGGAAGGCGTAGGCGGTGCGGCAGGCGCAGCCGGCGTCGTGCCGTTGAGCGTGCGCACTCGGTGCAGCAGCGCGCGCGCCGCCGGCACGGGCGCATTGGCCGCCATCAGGTCGCGCATCTGCGCCAGCTCGTCCAGCGAGCTCTGCAGCGCATCGCGTGCTTCGCGGCTGGGGGGCACCATGCCCATCTCGATGCCGATGATCAGCGATTCCAGCTCATGCGCCAGGTCGCCCATGGTCATCACGCCGGCCATGCGTGCCCCGCCCTTCAGGGTGTGCAGCGGCCGCTTCAGCGCGGCGAATTCCTCGCGGCTTGGCGCGGTCTGGCCGATGCCCTGGAAGGAGGACTGGCACTCCTCCAGCAATTCATTGGCCTCGTCGCTGAAGATGGCGGCCACTTCGGCGTCATAGCCGGTGGAGGCGGGCATGTCCTCCGCGGGCGGAGCAGCCGCGACAGGCGCAGGCGCAGGCGCAGGCGCCGGCGCCGGCGCCTTCGGCGGGACCGTCACCTGGGCCACGCCATCTGCCGCAGCGGCAATGCGCGCTTCCAGTTCGCTCTCGCTGCCTGCAATGCGGGCCAGCAACGCGTCGTGCGTGGTGAAGAAGCCGGTGTTCTCGTCGAGATGGGTGCTCACCATCTCGATGGCATCCATGCACTCGCCGACCAGGGCCATGTCTGCGGCAGTCACGCCGGCGTTGCCGTCGAATGCCTTGCGCAGCCAGTTGTTGAGCGGCTCGGCCAGGCGGATGCCATGCCGCGCGGCGGCAGCCTTGGAACTGCCGGCCAGCGTATGGCAGGCGCGATAGACAGGTTCCGGCAGCAGATGCGGGGCAGGCAGGCTGCCCTCGCGCGCCAGCCAGGCGCGGATGGCGGCGATGTGGCTGGCGGTCTCGCGCGCATAGATCTCGCGCAGCGTGGGATCAACGTCGGCGAACGCGGCTGCGGCCGGCGTCGGCGGTGCTGCAGCCTCCGGCGCCGGCACCACAGGTGGCGGTGGCACTACCAGCGGCGCGGCCTGCGCCGCGGCGGCGGTGACCGGCTTGCCGGCCGCCAGTGCATGCGCACGCGTGGCAATGGCCACGGTGTCAGCGGTCGGTACGGGGCCACCTTCCAGCTGCGCGATGAGCTGCGGCAGTGCCGCCACCGCGTCGCGCAGGGTGCCGAGGATAGGCGGCGAGCGCGTCAGCGTCTTGTCGAGCAGGCGGTTGACCAGGTTCTCGATGGACCAGGCGAATTCGGCCAGCGCGGTGGCACCCACCACGCGACCACTGCCCTTCAGCGTGTGGAACGCACGGCGTGCGGCGACCAGCGATTCTTCCTGCGTGGGATCCTGGTCCCACTGCGGCAGGTGGCGGGCGATTTTCGCCTCCTCCTCGCGCGCCTCTTCCAGGAAGAGTGCCAGCAGTTCCGGGTCGCCGGCATCGGCCACCGCAGGCTTGCTGCGCACCGGCAGCACATCGGTGGCCACGGGTGAGAGCGAAGGCGGCGCAGCGGCGGCCGGCACACCTGCCGACTGGCCCAGCACCACCGTGCCGGTGAACTGCCGGTCGCCCGCCGGGCCGACCACCGGGATGTCACGGCCAGGCTCGGCGTCCACCGCCTTCAGCGCGGTCTCGGCGTTGTCGAGCATGTACCAGGGGTCGGAACGCCCGGCCTGCAGCGTCTCCATGTAGTACTCGACGCTGACGATGGCGTCGGCCAGCCGCTCCAGGGCATGCATCGAAAGACCGGAGCCTTCCTGCTGTATCACCCTGCGCAGGTGCTGGGTGACGCGGCGGATGCACTCCACGGCGCGCGTCTTGCCCAGCATCGACAGGCCGGCCTGGATGCCACGCATCAGCTCCTGCCAGTTGTCAAAACCGGCGGCATCCAGCGTGCCACCCACGCTCTGCGCGATGTATTCCTTCACGCGCGCGAGGTTCACCACGCATTCGCGCAGCACCGCGCCCTGCACCTGCACGAAATCCACATCCGGCCCGGGCTCGCCCGACGCCGCATCGGATTTCTCCTTCGGCAGCACCATGCGCACCAGCTCGTCGTCGAGGCGGTCTTCCACCTGGATCAGCGCCGCGGCAATGTCGATCAGCGCCGACTCGCTGGGCGGCTCGCTGGATTTCACCAGGTTCTCGATGCGCGTGATCTCGGCCTGCACGCGGGCGCGCTGCTCGCCGAGGCCGAGCACGCCCAGCGTGTCGCCGATCTTGCGCAGCAGCTCCACCTGCGAGCCGAGCTCGTCGGGGGCCGCGCCACCGCGCCGAACGTAGATGTCCAGTACGTCCTTGACCTTGGCCAGGTCCTCGCGGATGGCCGCGGCCACCGTCTGCATCAGCTTGATGGACGGCGCGGAGAGGTTCTCGCGTTCCTTCTCGACGCTGTCGTCCACCGGCAGCAGCTCGCCCAGGCGGAAGGAACTGCGCACCGCGGCCACGCGCGGGCCGTTGCTGGTGGCGCGCGCCACGTAGTAGAGCAGGTTGTTCAGCAGCTCCACCGGGGGATGCTGCGCGTACCTCGCCTCGCCTTCCTCGTAGAGGCGGCGGATCTCGCGATCGGCGAGGCCGAGCAGGCGCTTCACCGAAACGCCACCCTCCAGTCCACCCTCACGCAGCGCCTCCACCAGCGCACCGACCACCCACCACAGCTGGAACACCGGCTGCGTGGTGGCGATGGCTTCGAAGCGCGAGACCACACCCGTGAGCGTGTCCCAGTGCGCATCGCCGCGGTCGCCGCGGATCCACCCGATGAGACCGGCCTGGAAGGCAGTGCGCAGCTTGCGCGCCCACTGCTGGACCGGCAGCGGCTCCTCGCCGGGCTGCGGCCGGCTCGGGGCGGCCTGGCGGTCGGACTTCAGGTTCAGCGACAGCAGCGTGCCTTCCGACAACAGCGGACTGCCGCGCACGGCGCGCAGGTCGTTCAGCAGCGGCAGCAGCACCAGCGCCATGTCGCGGCCACCGGCCTGCACGCGGTCGAGGTAGCCCGGCAGCTGCACGATGGCGCGCATCAGGGCATCGAGCGTCTCGGCCTGGTTCTTCGGGCTCTGCGAGGTGTTCTCGAGGTAGGTGCACACCTGGTGCATCTCCTCGGCCAGCAGGGCAGCGCCGTGGATCTCCAGCACGCGCAGCACGCCCTGCACCTGCGCCAGCTCGCTGCGGCAGCGCTGCAGCAGCTGCACGTTGTCGCCCTGCTCGACGAAGGTTTCCAGCGCGACCCGCGCCTCATTCAGCGAGGCCAGGATCTCGCGCAGTACCGCGTCGAGGGTCTGGCTGGCGATCTGCGGCGCCGCCGCGCCTGCCTCAGCCATTCGGGGTGCCGCCCGCCACGCGGCGCAGGTTGATGGTGCCGGTGGGATCGAAATGCTGCTGCCCCGCGTTCAGCGTGGGCACACGCATGGTGTTGCCCGCTGCGGCGTCCGGCAGACGGAAGCCCGCCACCGACTTGCGCAGCGAGGCCGACAGCAGCGCCAGCTTGGCCACCGCCTCGGAGGTGTGACTGGTGGAGTCGGCGGTCTGCGAGCTGATCTCGCGCAGCACCTGCATGTTGCGCGCCACGCTCTGCGAGGTCTGCGACTGGTTGCGCGCACTGGCGGAGATGTTCTGCACCAGGCTTGCGATCTGGTTGGAGACCTGCTCGATTTCCTCGAGCGCGGCGCCGGCATTCTCGGCCAGCTGGGCACCGCTCACCACGTCGGCGGTGGAGCGTTCCATCGACACCACCGCGCCGTTGGTGTCGGTCTGGATGGTGCGCACGATGGCATCGATCTGCTTGGTGGCCGCGGCGGCGCGCTCGGCCAGGCGCTGCACCTCGTCGGCCACCACCGCAAAGCCGCGGCCTGCCTCACCGGCCATCGAGGCCTGGATGGAAGCATTCAGCGCGAGGATGTTGGTCTGCTCGGCCAGGTCATTGATCAGCTCCACGATGCCGCCGATCTCCTGCGAGCTCTCGCCCAGGCGCTTGATGCGCTTGGAGGTCTCCTGGATGGTCTCGCGGATGCCGTTCATGCCCTCGATCGTGCGGCGCACGGCCTTGCCACCCTTGTGGGCCACGTCCACCGAATGGCGGGCCACGTCGGAGGCGCGCTCGGCATTGCCGGAAACCTCTTCGATGGAAGAAGCCATCGCCGCGATGGATTCGGTGGCTGCCGCAATCTGCTTGGACTGCGAACCGGAGGACTTGGCCAGGTGCTGCGCCAGCGCCTGCGTCTGGCGCGCGGCGCTGTCCATCTGCACCGAGGACTGGTTGATGGCGATCACCAGGCCGCGCAGGGATTCCACGGCGATGTTCACCGAGTCGGCGATGGCGCCGGTGATGTCCTCGGTCACCGTGGCGGTGGCAGTGAGGTCGCCCTGCCCGAGGCCGGCGATCTCGTCGAGCAGGCGCAGGATGGCCGCCTGGTTGCGTTCACTCTCTTCCCGCTGCGACTGCACGGCCAGCCTTGCGGCGCTCGCATCCTCCTGCACGCTGCGGATGGATTTGAGCAGCAGGCCCAGCGGAATCAGCGTGGCCAGGCAGAGCACCGCGGCGCCGAAGCCCAGCAGGCTGCCGGAGATTGCGCCCACCGCCGCACCGGCGATGGCCAGGATGCCGGCGGACACGACCAGCGTGAGGCCGCGCGAGGAGGTTGCAGAAGCGTCAGGCTGCGGCATCGAGGAACCCCGGATTCTCAACCAGCAAGCGCAGGCTCAGCACCGGCCAGGCTTCGGCGCCGCGGCGGAAGGCCCCTGCAACAAAGCGCTCGCAGCGCACTATGGTGGGCGGCGCTTCGCCGCTGAATTCCCCGTCGACGAAGCGGCGGAAGCCCAGCACCTCATCAACTACCAGTCCGGCCGGCACGTCGCGGTGGTTCACCACCAGCAGGCGCGTGTTGCGCGTCATCGGCGTGACGCCGCTGCCCAGGAACTGCCGCAGGTCGATCACCGGCAGCAGCGCCCCGCGCAGGTTAGCAAGTCCGCGGATCCAGCTCTTCGCGCCCGGCACCCGGGTTAGCTGCGCGGGATAAGGCAGCACTTCGCGGGTTTCTTCGCGCGCCACGAGATAGCCTTCGCCGGCCATGCGCCAGGCAACGCCCACCCACTCGCGGGCGACGTCGGGGCTTTCGCCGCGCACACCGCTGGCGTCCTGGCCCCTGCGGTCCAGCGCGACCAGCAAGTCGTAGGGCGTTTCGCGCAGGCTGCGGATGGAACTGACGATATCCACCTGCGTATCCGTCTTCAGGCGGCCAGCGTCGCCTGGGCTTTCTGCACCAGCACCTCGGGCGAGACGGGCTTGACCATGTAGTCGACGGCGCCCTGGCGCAGTCCCCACACCTTGTCTGTCTCCAGTCCCTTGGAGGTCACCATCACGATGGGGATGGAGCGCGTGCCCGGATCCGATGCGATGGCGCGGGTGGCCTGGTAGCCATTCATGCCCGGCATCACGATGTCCATGAAGATGAGGTCGGGCTTCAGGTCCTTGGCCAGCCGCACGCCTTCCTTGCCGTCGCCGGCAATGGCGGTCTTGAAGCCGCCCTGCTCCAGCGCCTTTTTCATCACGTGCACTTCGGTGGGCGAGTCATCGACGATGAGGATGAGGGCCATGGCCAGACTACCTCCCGCTGACGTGCGCATCGATCGCACCCAGCAGTTCTTCCTTCGTGAAGGGCTTGGTCAGGTAATGCTCGGAGCCGACGATGCGGCCGCGGGCGCGGTCGAACAGGCCGTCCTTGGAAGACAGCATGATCACTGGAATGTCGCGGAAGACCTTGTTGTGCTTGATCAGCGCGCAGGTCTGGTAGCCGTCCAGGCGCGGCATCATGATGTCGACGAACACGATGTCTGGCTGGTGGTCGGCGATCTTGGCCAGGGCATCGAAGCCGTCGATGGCCGTGAACACCTCGCAGCCTTCCTTCTGCAACAGCGTTTCAGCGGTGCGACGGATGGTCTTGCTGTCATCGATGACCAGCACTTTCAGACCCTTCAGGGTTCCGTTGTCGTCGCTCACCGTCATCGCACTCCCGGCAGAGTTCATAGCGGCCTGCAAATCCCCACAGCTTTTAACATATCGTAATAACGGGGGCCATATGCAAAGCCGCCGGCATACCCGGACTGATTTAAGCCCCTGGGCTAACATCGGGCGTTGAACTGGTACACGTTTCGGGAACTGGACTTAATACATGCCGCAGCGCACCCGCCTTGCCGTGGTGATGGACCCCATCGGGGAAATCAAATACGCCAAGGACACTTCCCTGGCCATGCTGCAGGCGGCGCAGGCGCGCGGGCACGAGCTCTGGTACCTGACGCAATCCGACCTGTACCTGCGCGATGGCCAGGCACGCGGGCGTGCGCGAGCGCTCACGGTGAAGGCCGATCCCTCCGCCTGGTACACGCTCGGGGAGGTCGCCGACCAGCCGCTGGGGGACTTCGACGTCATCCTGATGCGCAAGGACCCGCCCTTCGACATGGAATTCATATACACCACCTACATTCTCGAGCGCGCCGAAACGGCTGGCGCGCTGGTGGTGAACCGGCCGGCCGGGCTGCGCGACATGAACGAGAAGGTGTACACGGCCTGGTTCCCCGAGTTCTGCGCTGCCACGCTGGTCACGCGCGACATGGCCGCGATGGGTGCCTTCGCGCGGGAGCATGGCCGCGTGGTGGTGAAGCCGCTGCATGGCATGGGCGGGCGTTCCATATTCGTTGTGGACGCCAACGACAAGAACCTGCAGGTGGTGTTCGAGACGCTCACCGAATACGGCAGCCGCTTTGCCATCGTGCAGAAGTACCTGCCGGAGATCGTCAGCACCGGCGATTCGCGCGTGCTGGTGATCGACGGCGAGCCGGCGCCCTATGCGCTGGCGCGCATGCCCTCGGCCACCGACAACCGCGGCAACCTGGCTGCCGGCGCCACGGGCGTGGCAAGGCCGCTCACCGATCGCGACCGCCAGATCGTGGCGGCCATCGGGCCGGAGCTGGCCCGGCGCGGCATGCTGTTCGTGGGTCTGGACGTGATCGGCGGCTGCGTCACCGAGATCAACGTCACCAGTCCCACCGGCGTGCGGGAGATCGACAAGGCCTTCGGCACGGATATCGCGGGCCTGTTCATCGACGCCGTGGACCGGCGCCTGGCCGCCCGGCGCCAGTCCGCGCCACGGGCCTGAATCGATGAGCGCCGGCGCAGGGTCACTCCAGGCACCGGAACGCCCGCGGCGGCGCCAGGTCGATGGCTTCGAGGGCCGGGTCACGCGCGACCGTCTGGCCAGCATGCTGGTACTGGCGGCGCTGCTGAACGGGCTGGTGCTGCTGGGCGTCACCTTCACCGCGCCGATCAGCGGCAGCCGGGCACCCCGCGGCCTGGAGGTATTGCTGGTATCCAGCGAGCTGCCCGAGGCGCGTGACAACGAGGATGCCGCCTACCTGGCGCAGCGCACGCAGGACGGCGCCGGCAATACCCGCGATCGCCTCACGGCACGCCTGCCCGGCGCGGAGCCGCAGCCGCAGTCCGAGGCCAGTGCCGCGCAGGGAGTGGATCCTTCGGAACGCATCCTCACCACCTCCGGGCTCAGCCTGTCCACCATCCGCATCGATGCAGCGCCGGAAGCGGAGCTGCTGCTGTCCCAGCAGCAGCTGGAGCAGCTGCTGGCGGGGGACCCGGAGCTCATCCTGCGCGGCGAAGAGCGGCCGGAGCTGTACGATTCCCCGGACACGCGTGCTTCCCGCGCCGCGCCCTGGCTGCACGACTGGGTGCAGCGGGTGGAGCGCATCGGCACGGCTCGCTTCCAGGCGCTGGCACGGCAGCGCGAATCCGGCAGCCTGCTGCTGGAGGTGGTTGTGAACAGCGATGGCCAGCTGCGCCGCGCCAGCATCCTGCGCAGCAGCGGCAATGGGCAGCTGGATGAGGCGGCGCGCGAGATCCTGCGGCTGGCCAGTCCCTTCGATCCCTTCCCGCCCGAGCTGGCGCGCGATTACCGCAGCCTGCGCTTTGCGTACGAATGGCGCTTCGAGCGTGGCGGAGTCACCGGATCCGCACGCCTGCCGTAGGAATCAGGTGACGGGAATCCATGACGGACTTCCTTGAGACGCATGACCTGCGCCCCCATACTGAGCCCATGTCCAAAGAAGGCTCCCTGACCAACCAGTTGCTGGTGGCCATGCCGGGACTGGAAGATCCGCACTTCTCCCGCACCGTGACGCTGATCTGCGAGCACGGTACCCGCGGTGCGCTGGGCATCGTGCTCAACAAGCCCCTGTCGATGCGCCTGTCAGAAGTGCTGGAGCAGATGAAGCTGGCCCCGCAGGATCCCGGCGTGGGCGAGCAGATCGTGCTGCGCGGCGGGCCCGTGCACCAGGACCGCGGCTTCGTGCTGCACCGGCCGGGCGGCAGCTGGGAATCCACCCATCGCATCTCGGACCAGATCCAGGTCACCACCAGCCGCGACGTGCTGGCGGCCATGGCCCGCGGCGAGGGACCGGACGACGCCTTCATCGCATTGGGCTATGCGCAGTGGGAAGAGGGGCAACTGGAGCGCGAACTGCGCGACAACAGCTGGCTCACCCTGCCGGTGAGCGACGCGGTGCTCTTCGATCTGCCCTACGAGGACCGCTGGCTGGCCGCCTGGCGCTCGCTGGGCGTGGACGTGAACCAGGTGACGCCGCGCGCCGGCCACGCTTGAGGACAGGCCCTCGTCCCTTGAAGGCGCGGGTCGTGATCTGCTTCGACTTCGGGCTGCGCCGCATCGGGCTCGCCAGCGGCGACACCCTCACGCGCACGGCCACCCCGCTGGTCACCGTGGCCCACCACCACAGCGGGCCGGACTGGCCTGCCATCGACCGGCAGGTCAGGCTGCTCGGTCCCGACCTTGTGGTCGTCGGCGTCCCGTATAATGAGGATGGTTCCCCCGGCACCCTCGCCCCCCGCGCCGACGCCTTCGCGCAGGCGCTCAAAGAGCGCTACGGCCTGGAGGTCGCCCGCATCGATGAACGCTATTCCTCGACGGCAGCGCACAGCCTGCTGCGCGAGCAGCGGGCCTCGGGCCAGCGACGCCGGCAGCTGGGCAAGGGGGATATCGACAGCGCCGCCGCAGCCGTGATGCTTGCGAGCTGGCTGGAGCAGCACAGTTGAACGACGAACAGAGCCGCAGTCCGCACCGCCGTCCCGACGGATCGCTCCGGCATCTGCTTTCCCTCGAAGATCTCGACCGCGACGAGCTGGAAACCCTGCTCGAGCGCGCGCAGCACTACGCGTGCCGCCCGGGCGAGGCTGCACCACGGTCCGATGCGCTCGCGGGGGTGACCGTGGCGAATCTCTTCACCGAGCCCTCGACCCGCACGCGCGTGTCTTTCGAGCTGGCCGCCAAGCGGCTGGGCGCGGATGTGGTGAACCTGGAAGTGCAGCTGTCCTCGCGCGTGAAGGGCGAGAGCATGCTCGATACGGCGTTCACGCTCGAATCGCTGCACGTGGATGTGTTCGTGCTGCGCGATTCCGAGGTGGGCGTGCCGGCGATGGTGGCGGCCAACGTGGCCCCGCATGTCAGCGTGCTGTCGGCCGGCGAGGCACATGTGTCGCATCCCACGCAGGGGTTGCTTGACGCACTCACGGTGCTGCAGGAAAAGGGCCGCTGCGACGGGCTGTCGATCGCCATCGTTGGCGACATCCGGCATTCGCGCGTGGCGCGTTCGGCGGCGCAGGCCTTCGGCAAGCTGGGCGTGACCGACCTGCGCATCGTGGCGCCCCCGGCGCTGATGCCCGGTGCGGAGGAGTTTGTTGCTGCCACGCGCTGCACCAGCCTGGGCGAGGGCATCGCCGGCTGTGATGTGGTGATGATGCTGCGCATCCAGAAGGAAAGGTTCTCCGACACAGCCATTCCGGCCGGCGAGGACTACTACCGCGAGTTCGGACTCACACGCGAGCGCCTGCGCGGCGCCAAACCCGATGCCATCGTGATGCATCCGCAGCCGATGAACCGGGGCGTGGAGATCGAATCGGCCGTGGCGGATGGGCCGCAGTCGGTGATCCGCCGGCAGGTGGCCAATGGCGTCGCAGTGCGCATGGCGGCGCTGGAAATCCTCGCGGCGCCACGCGCCGCCCGGGTGCGCTGATGGGCTACGCCTCTGCTGCACGCGAACACCGCGGCACCATCTTCCTGGAAGACGCGAAAGTGCTGGCGCAGGATGCCTTCCCCGGCCGGCAATACGTGCTGCGACTGGCGGCGCCGGAAACCGCGGCACGGGCCACTGCCGGCAGCTTTGTGCACGTGGCGGTGGATCCGGCCGTGCCCATGCGCCGGCCGCTGTCCATCATGCGTGTGGACGCCGAAGCCGGCTGGATCGAGCTGCTGTACAAGATCCATGGCCACGGGCTGGTGCACCTGGCTGCGCGCCGCGCGGGTGACGTGGTGAACCTGCTGGGGCCCATCGGCCAGGGCTTCACGCCGCACGTCGAGCGCCCGCGGGCATTGCTGCTCGGTGGCGGCGTGGGCATCCCGCCGATGGTGTTCCTGGCCGAGACACTGCGCGATCGCGCTGCCGAAGGGTTTCGCCCCTTTGCCATCCTGGGATCAGAGCTGCCGTTCCCGTTCCGCGCGCGCCCTTCCACCATCATCGTGCCCGGCATGCCCGATGGCGTGATCGGCTGCATGCCACTGCTGGATGACTGGGGTGTGCCCAGCCGGCTCACCTCGAAGGCGGGCTTTCCCGGCTGCCACGATGGTTTCGTCACCGACCTGGCGCGCCTGTGGCTGGCGCAGCTGGACGCCGCCGCGCGGGCCGAAGTGGAGATCTTCTCCTGCGGCCCCACGCCCATGCTGAAGGCGGTGGCGGCGCTGGCCCGCGAGTTCGACCTGCCCTGCCAGGTGTCGCTGGAGGAATACATGGCCTGCGCCGTCGGGGGCTGCGCCGGGTGCGCTGTGGAAGTGCAGACGCCTGCCGGGCCGGCGATGAAGCGGGTGTGCGTGGACGGTCCGGTATTCGACGCGCGCACGGTGTTCGCCGCTTGATAGGATGACCAACGAACTTTCCAAAGGGGGTATCCGATGATCAGGTTTGCGTCGCGGCGAGTTGCCGCTCTCATACTGGTGGCCGCGGCCACCATGTCGGCGCCGTTGCTGGCAGGCCAGGCGCCCCAGCCGGCCGGTCCGCCGAAGCCCTACAACATTCCCGCTGGCGTGCCGGACCACGTCCGCAAGGCCGTGCAGTCGCCTGAGCGTACTCCCGCCATGACGGCGCGTGATGCCGACCGCAAGCCGGCCGAACTGCTGGTGCTCTCGGGCGTGAAGCCCGGCGACAAGGTGGTGGAGTTCGCCTCGTTCGGCCAGTACTTCACCACCATGCTCACCAGCCTCGTGGGCGAGAAGGGCATGATCTACATGTACGACCTGCCCTACCT
>JALYWF010000079.1 GCA_030852845.1 Pseudomonadota bacterium | reverse complement strand
GGCACAGGCCGTGGATGCGCGCGCGCAGTTCCGCCGGATCGAGGAACTGGCGGGTCGACAGCTCGTGGCACTGGCGGAGGTGGACCGCGCGCGGGCCGCGGCCGAAAGCGCCGACGCCCAGGTGCGCGCCTCAGGGCAGGCGCTGCTCGAACTCGAGCGCGGCACGCGAGGCGAGCAGCTCGCACAGGGCGAGGCCGCCGTGCAGGCGGCGCTGGCGCAGGCAGAAACGCAGCGTGTGCAGCTGGGCAGGCTGACACTCGTCGCCCCGCGCGACGGCGTGATCGACAGCCTGCCGTTCCGCCTCGGTGACCAGCCTGCGCCTGGCGCGCCGCTGGTGGTGATGCTGGCGGGCGAGGCGCCGTATGCACGCGTGTACGTGCCGGAGACCTTGCGCGCCCGAGTGAAGGTCGGCGACCAGGTGCGGGTGCACGTGGAAGGCAGCGAACAGGCCTGGCCTGGCACGGTGCGCATGATCCGCAGTGATCCGTCGTTTACTCCGTACTACGCGCTGGTCGGGCAGGATGTTTCCAGGCTCACCTATCTGGCCGAGGTGCAGCTGGAAGCCGCCGCGCGCGACCTGCCCGCCGGCCTGCCGCTGTGGGTGGGCATCGCGCCATGAGTGCCATCCGCGCCCGCGGCCTCACCAGGCGCTTCGGCGACCTGCTGGCCGTGGATGGCGTGGATCTGGACGTGCCGCGTGCCCATGTGTACGGGTTCCTCGGCCCCAATGGTTCCGGCAAATCCACCACCATCCGCATGCTGTGCGGACTGCTCACGCCCACCGCCGGCGAGATAGAGGTGCTGGGACTGTCCATCCCCGCGCAGGCAGAGGCGCTGCGCCTGCGCATTGGCTACATGACCCAGCGGTTCTCGCTGTTCGAAGACCTCACCGTGCGCCAGAACCTGGAATTCCTCGCGGCGGTGCTGGGCGTGCCAAAGGCGGAGAGCTGCCGTCGCATCGATGAGCTGCTGGTGCAGTACAACTTCGCCGACCGGCAAAAGCAGCTGGCCGGCACCATGAGTGGTGGGCAGAAGCAGCGCCTCGCGTTGGCCGGCGCGGTGATCCACAGACCCGAACTGCTGTTCCTCGATGAGCCCACCAGCGCAGTGGATCCGGAGTCGCGGCGCGACTTCTGGGAGAAGCTCTTCGACTTGGCGGATGCCGGCACCACCTTGCTGGTTTCCACGCACTACATGGACGAGGCGGAGCGCTGCCACCGTATCGCCATCCTCGACACCGGGCGCCTGGTGGCCGACGGCACGCCGGTGGAGCTGACCGCCGCGCTGGCCGGGCGATGCCTCATTGTGCATGCCGCAGCGCCCCGGCGTGCGCAGCACGTGCTCACTGGCGTGCCTGGAGTGCTCAGCGTGGCGCAGGTGGGCAATGCATTGCGGGTACTGTGCGACGACGGCAGTGTCGCCATTGACCGCGTGCGTGCGGCCTTGCGCGCGGCCGGCATGGAGGCCGCAGTCGAGCCGGGCACGCCGAACCTGGAGGACGTGTTCGTCGCCTCCACCGGCCGCCCCGGCGCCCCGGCTGCAGGGCGCGCGGCATGAAATGGCGCCGACTGTCTGCGGTGATGGTGAAGGAGGTGCGGCAGCTGCGTCGTGACCGCATCACGCTGGCGATGATCCTCGGCATCCCGGTGATGCAGCTGATCCTGTTCGGTTACGCCATCAACCTGAATCTGCGTGGGCTCGCGGCCGGCATCGCCGACCAGGCCAATACCTCCGCCTCGCGTGCAGTGGTGATGGACATGGTGGCCTCTGGCGTCATCGAGCCGAAACTGGCGGCCAGCACGCCACAGCAGCTCACCGATGCCCTGCGCCGCGGCGAAATCAGTGTGGGCATCGTGGTGCCGCCTGACTTCGAGGCGCGGCGCTTCGAGGGTCGCGAGGCCGTGCAGGTGCTGGTGGATGGCAGTGATACGGTGGTGCAGGGCGCAGCCCTGCAGCTGGCGCGCATGCCGCTGGAGCCGACGCTGTCCACGGATCGCACGGCAAGGGAAGACGCCATCAGCGTGGTCAGCTTCTACAACCCGCAGCGGCGCTCATCCATCAACATCGTGCCAGGGCTGATCGGCGTGATTCTCACCATGACCATGGTGCTGTTCACCGGAGTCGCCATTGTGCGCGAGCGGGAACGCGGCAACATGGAACTGCTGATTGCCACGCCGGTCAGTCGCGCCGAGTTGATGGTGGGGAAGGTGGCCCCCTATGTGCTGATCGGGCTGCTGCAGACCTCGGTGGTGCTGGGCCTGGGTACCTGGCTGTTCGGTGTGCCGCTGGCGGGCAGCCTGGCTGATGTCTACGCAGCCGCGATGCTGCTGATCGTGGCCAACCTGTCGCTGGGCCTGTTGATCTCCACGCGCGCGCAGTCGCAGTTCCAGGCAATGCAGATGACCTTTTTCGTGTTCCTGCCGTCGATCCTGCTGTCCGGGTTCATGTTCCCCTTCGCCGGCATGCCACGGGCGGCCCAGTGGCTGGCAGAGGCCCTGCCCCTGACGCATTTCCTGCGCCTGATACGCGGCATCATGCTGCGGGGTGCGAACCTGCTGGAATTGTGGCCGGATGCGCTGGCGCTGCTGGCCTTCATCGCCGTGATGATGACGGCCGCCATCCTGCGCTTCCACAAGCGTCTGGATTGACGCGGAGCCGGCCCGGCATTTGCT
>JALYWF010000051.1 GCA_030852845.1 Pseudomonadota bacterium | reverse complement strand
CGTGCAGGGTTATGCCATCGGCAGGCCCAAGCCGCTGAACCTGGCAGCCTGACGGCTGCCCGGCAGCGGGCTAGAACTGGTAGCGGGCGCCGAAATACACCGCGCGCGGCGCGCCGGGATGCAGCATCTGCGTTGACGGACCGGCCTGGTCCTTCACCACCACGGCGGCGACGTACTGCCTGTCCAGCAGGTTGCGGCCCTCTGCGTAGATTTCCCAGTTGTCCGTGCCGACGCTGGCCCGGGCACCCAGCAGGCCGTAGGAGCCCACGCGGTAGCTGTTGCTGAAGTCCACGTAGCGACCACCTGCGAAGTCGAATGTCGGGCCGGCCCGGAAGCCGGATGCGTGGGCATACATCAGCTCGCCGCGCGCAAACCAGCGTGGCGCGGAGGGCAGGCGGTTGTTGCCGTATTGCGTATCCGAATCGAAGGTGAAGGCGTTGAAGGTGGCGCTCAGCAGGGGCTCGATGCGGTGAGCGTGCCCGAGTGTGAAGCTGGCGCTGAGCAGGGACTCGATGCCCGCATGCCTGGTATCGACGTTGGTAGCCAGGCTCGTGCCCTCCACATCGCGCGACAGGATTTCATCGCGCAGCGCGATGTAGTAGCCGGAGAGCTCCCAGGCGAGCCGTGTGGTGCCGGCACTGCCGGTGCCACGCAGGCCGCTTTCTATCGCCACGCCGCTCATGGGCTCCAGCGCCATAGGGGTCGCTGCACCAGCGGTGTCGTCGCGGAGCTGGAAGAGGGTCGGTGCCTCGTAGGCCCGGCCCACACTGGCGTACCACTCGGCGCCCGGGTCCAGGGCAAAGATCACGCCGAGGCGCGGGTTGAAGGCGTTATAGGCGGGTGCCCGGAATCCGTCGGCGTCGCGCCGGGCCTGCACGAACTGCCCGCCGTAAACCAGCGTCCAGCGTGGCGCGAGGTTCCAGCGGTCCAGGGCGAAAAGTTCGAGGGTGGAGGCGTCGTCATCGATGGTTTCCATCAGGGCGCCGCGCTCACCGCCAGCGTTTTCGAAGTTGCCGCCGGTCACCTTCGAAAGGCCGTAATTGGCCCCCAGCACAACGTCATGTGATCCGGCGGCGCGTCGCCAGCGGAGCATCGCGCCGCTGTGCTCGTGGTCGGTGTCGATCAGCAGGCTGAAGAACTGGCCGCTGACGATGGGATGAAAAAGGGATTGACGCTCATGGGAGCCGCCCAACTCCAGCGTGCCGCCGGCCACTTGCACCACCGTGGTCTTGAAAGCCAGGCGCCAGGCTTCCACGGACTTGCTGTGATCGCCGCTCAGGGCATCGGCACGTGCCTGGCGCGGATCGGCGTGGTACTGCGCCGGCGTCAGCTCGCGCGGCAGCTGCACGTGGTAGTCGCTCCAGGTGCCATAGAAGCGCGTGGAGACGTTTTCCCCGGCCTGCCAGCCGAAGTTGCCATACAGGTTCCTGCGGTCCTGGCTGCTGTGTTCCCGATAGCCATCGCGCTGCTGGGTTTCCACCGCCAGCTGGCCGTCGAGCGCCCCGGACACGCCGCCCACCGTGGTGCGCGCGCCCCATTGCCCGAAGCTGCCGCCGGAAACGGCTACTGCCATGGGCGGGCTGTTGCGTGCGGTGGGCGTGGCGAAGTCGATGGCGCCCCCCAGCGTGCTGGCCCCGTAGGCCAGCGCATTTGCGCCGTGCGCGACCGTGACATAGCGGGCGTTCATCGGGTCGAGGGCACGGTTGTGGTTGTTGCCGTCGGCCGTGGTGACGGGGAGGCCATCCTGCAGGAACTTGATGCCGTTCTTGTCGTAGTCCGTGGCGTCGAGATTGGAGCCGCGGCTGGAGTAGAAGACCTCGTCATTGCCGTTGTAGCTCTCGGCCCAGACGCCAGGGACGTAGCGGAGCAGGTCGGCCAGCTGGGTGACGCTGCGCTGCTGCAGGTCCTCACTGTCGAGCACCGTGACAGCCCCGGGTGTGAGGGCCCGTTCGACTTCCAGCCCGCTTTCCAGCCGCCGCGCCGTGACGACTACCGGATCAAGTGCCTGCTCCGTGCCTGCGGTTTCGCCTGCCAGTGTTCCGGAGGAAGCCAGCACCGCGGCAATGGCTGCGGCGACTGACCTGCCCGCACCGGAGTTCGGGGATGACGTGGGAGTTACTGCGGCAGAGGTTCGCGGGAACATGCGGCCAGATTGTAGGAGTGGCCCCCGGGCTGGAGAATGCGACCGAGTGTCGCACTCAGTCCGCCGGCACCGGCGCTGCGTGATGATGGTGGCCTGCACCAAGGCGCTAGAATTTCGCGAATGTCCCGCCGCACATCACCCAACCGGCTGCTGGTGCTCAGCAACCTGCGCTGGCTCGCCGTTGCCGCGCAGGCCCTCACGGTGGTCGTCGTCACCGGCCCGGTGGGCATGGCCCTGCCTCAGCTGCCCCTCTGGAGCGGCATCGGGGCCCTGGCCCTGTTCAATGCGTTCGCCACCTGGCGGGCGCGACGTGGTGTGCTGGCAGGCGATGCAGAGGTATTCGTCCACATGCTGGCCGACCTGCTCGTGCTCACCTGGATGGTGGGCTGGAGCGGCGGCGTGGAGAATCCCTTCTCGTCCGTGTTCCTGCTGCCCATCGCGCTGTCCATCCTGTCGCTGCCCGGTCGCTGGATCTGGCTTACCGCCGCGGCCAGCCTCGCGGGTTTTGCGGTGTCGGCGGTGCTGGCGCGACCGCTGCCACATGCGCACGGTGTATTCAGCGATGCCTTCAGCCTGCACAAGGTCGGCATGCTGGCCAACTTCCTGGTCTCCGCAGCGGTGCTGCTGATCTTCTTCACGCGCATGGCGCGGGCAGCGCGCGAGCGCGACCAGGAAGTGGCGCAGCTCAGGGAGCGCTTCGCGCGCAACGAGGGCATCACGGCGCTGGCCACGCACGCCGCCTCGGTGGCACATGAGCTCAACACGCCACTGGCCACGCTGATGCTGATGGTGGAAGACCTCGCCGGTGATGCCGGCAGCCCGGCCCGGCGCGAGGACTACGCGACCATGCGGGCGCTGCTGGAGGCCTGCCGCGACCGCGTGCGCGAACTGGCCAGTCCGGCCGAGGCTGGTGCGCGTGCTCCGCGCACCGGCGCCGACATGGAGCGCACCATCGAACACTGGCGCCTGGTGCGTCCCACCATCGACCTCAGGCGCACCGGCTCGATCACGGCGCTGGAGAAAGTGGACCCGGCGGTCGGTCATCTCATCCAGGCCCTGCTCAACAACGCGGCCGATGCCAGCGAGCAGGCCGGCGCGCGGCGCGTAGACCTGCACATCGAGTCCAGCGGCCAGGGCATGCAGGCCTCGATCCGCGACTACGGTCCGGGCTTCGGCCGCACGCAGCCGGTGCTGCCCGGCACGCTGTTCCGCACCGACAAGCCCGGCGGAATGGGCATTGGCCTGGCGCTGTCGCATGCCACGGTGGAGCGGCTCGGCGGTTCGCTCTCGATGCAGGATGCGGTGGATGGACCGG
>JALYWF010000033.1 GCA_030852845.1 Pseudomonadota bacterium | reverse complement strand
GCGCAGTGCCTGCGCCGCATTGGCGGTGGCCGCTTCCGCCCAGCGGGCCGGCAGTCCGCGGGCCGGCCGCGAGACGGCGATCTGCCTGCCGTGGCGCGAAGTCAGCGCCTCGCCGAGCGCGGCGGCATCGGGCAGCTCCAGGTTCACGCGCACCTCGGCCGCAGGTTCCTCGCGTGCGTAATGCTGCAGCAGGAACGAAGCCAGTACTTCCTCGGCGGTGCCCGGCGCACGCGGAAAATAGGCGGTGGTGCCGAGGTTCCTGCCACCACGGACCAGCAGCACGCTCACGGCATAGTCACCGGGCTCCCCGGCGATGGCGAAGACATCGACGTCGCGCGGGCCGCCTGTATCGATGGATTGCTCGCTCTGCAGCGTGCGCAGGTCAATCAACTGGTCGCGCAGCTGCGCGGCCTTCTCGAAATCGAGGTTCGCCGAAGCCTCCTGCATGCGCTGCTCGATGCTGCGCGTGACTTCGGCGTCACGACCCTCCAGCACCATCACCGCTGCCTCCACGTCGCCTGCGTAGGCTTCCCTGGCGATCAGCCCGACACAGGGCGCAGAGCAGCGGCCGATCTGGTATTGCAGGCAGGGTCTTGTACGGTTGGCAAAGAACCCGTCGCGGCAGTTGCGCAGGCGGAACAGCTTCTGCAGCTGCAACAGCGAGGCGCGCACCGCGCCCACGTCCGGATACGGACCGAAATACCGCCCGCCCCCGCTGCGGCTGCCGCGATAGACGGACAGTCGCGGGAACGCGTGCTCATGCAGCTGCACCCAGGGAAAGCTCTTGTCATCGCGCAGCACCACGTTGAAACGCGGGCGATGCTCCTTGATGAGGTTGTACTCCAGCAGCAGCGCCTCGGTTTCGGTCGCGGTGACCGTCACCTCGATATGGCGCACCAGGCGGATCAGTGCCTCGACCTTCGGCGCCTGGCGCCCGGCAACGAAGTAGCTGCCCACCCGATCCCTGAGGCTGGCTGCCTTGCCCACGTACAGCAGTGCGGCCGGATCCGGCTGTTCAGTGCCGTACATGCGGTAGACGCCCGGCCGCCTTGGCAGGCTGGCAGCCAGCCGACGACCGTCGAAACTCACCGCGACCTGCCCGGCAGCAGTAGCTGGATGCGTGCGCCGCCCAGAGGCGAAGCGGAGATCTCAAGGCCGCCGCCATAGAGGCCCGCCATCTCGCGCACCATGGCCAGGCCCAGGCCGTGGCCGGGGGTCTGCTCGTCCGCGCGGGTGCCGCGCTCCAGCACCCGGGCGCGATCGGCCACGGCGATGCCCGGGCCATCGTCTTCCACCACGATGCTCAGCTTCTGCGCAGCTCCGGCCAGGGGCAGCAGGCTGCCGGTCACGCGCACCTGGCCGCGGCACCACTTGGAGGCATTGTCCATCAGGTTGCCCAGGGCCTCGGTCAGGTCATCCCTGTCGCCCACGAACAGCAGCGTGGCTGGAATCGACACTTCCAGCGAGAAGTCCTTGCGGGCGTGCGCCTTCAGCAGCGCGCCGCGCAGGTCCTGCACGATGGGCAGCACGGCCTCGGCCTGCTTGGCCACACTGGTGCCGCCACTGGTGGCGGCGCGGCGCAACTGGTGTTCCACGATGGCGGACATGCGCTCCACCTGCTGGTTTACAACCCCGGCAGCGGGGTTGTCCGGTGAGACGCCCGCGCGGAGCACGGCCAGTGGCGTCTTGAGGCTGTGGGCGAGATTCCCCAGCGTGTCGCGATAGCGCGCGATGCGGGTGCGCTCGGCGGTCAGCAGGGTGTTGAGGTTGGCCACCACACCCGTGAGTTCCGATGGCCAGTGCCCGTCCAGCTGCTCGCGCTCGCCCTGCTCCACCGCGCGGATCTGCCGCGCCATGCGGCGCAGCGGCGCCAGCGCCCAGCGCGTGAGACCCGCCAGTCCCAGCAGCAGCAGCAGCGCCACCCCGATGAACCCGCCACGCAGTCCGCGGCGGAAGGTGCGCAGCTCGGCTTCATACGTGCTCTGGTCGGTGGCCACGGTGAAGGTCAGCGAGCGCACGTCGCCATGTTCCAGCTCCCAGGAGATGCCGCGGCTGAAGGCCGCCAGCGGCGCTCCGTCGAGTCTCTTCAGTTCGTGGAACTGCCGCTCGCCTTCGGAGAGCGCCGGGCCGAACTCGGTGACCTTGCCGGTGGCCGAGGGGGAGCGCCAGAAGGCATCACCGGCATCACTCACCGCCGCATACATGCCGGAGGTGGGCTGGCGCAGCCGGTCCTCGCTCTCTGGCAACCGTGGCAGCAGGTAGCCATCATCATCCAGTTCGGCGGAGGAAATCAGCGCTGCCATCTGCGCCTGCAGCAGCTCCTTCTGCGAGCGGTCGGCGGTCTTGCGGAAGCGGTCTTCGAGCACCGCGATCATCACGCCGAAGAAGATCAGCATCAGCAGCGTGAGGCCGAACAGCAGGCGCTGGCTGACAGAGCGCACGCCCGGCTCCTTGTGAGGCGCGGCCTCAGCCCGCCGCGCGCGGCAGCGCGAAGCGGTAGCCGCGCCCGCGCAGGGTCTCGATCGGCTTGATGCGGTCGTCCGGGTCGAGCTTGCGCCGCAGCCGGCCAATGAAAACCTCGATCACATTGCTGTCGCGCTCGAAGTCCTGCTCGTACAGCTGCTCGGTGAGGTCGGTCTTGGAGATGATCTCGCCGGCCTTCAGCATCAGGTGTTCGAGGATGCGGTACTCGAAGGTGGTGAGGTCTACGGCACGGCCTTCCACCGTGACGGTCTGGGCCCGGGTGTCGAGCACGATGGGGCCGCAGGTGAGAGTGGAAGACGCCCACCCGCCGCTGCGGCGCAGGAGGGCCTGCACACGCGCGAGCACTTCCTCGAACTGGAAAGGCTTGGTGACGTAGTCGTCGGCACCGGCGTCGAGGCCTTCCACCTTGTCTTGCCAGCGGTCGCGCGCGGTGAGCACCAGGATGGGGAAGCGGCGGTCCTTCGCCCGCAGGCGGCGGATCAGCTCCAGGCCTGGCAGGCGCGGCAGGCCGAGGTCGATGATGGCCACATCGACGGGATATTCATTGCCCATGAACAGGCCTTCCTCGCCGTCGGCAGCCACGTCGACGGTGAAACCGGCTTCGACCAGCTCGCGCCGCAGCGCCTCGCGCAGCGCTTCTTCGTCTTCAACCACCAGTGCACGCATGCCTACAGTTCCTTGCCCGTCTCGACGTCCACGCGCACCTCGAACACCCGGCCCTTGCGGTCGTCGAGCAGGGTGAGCACCAGCACCTTGCGGCCCTTGATCTCGCGTTCCTTGGGATTTTTCATCAGCTTGGCGCCGTGCCTGGCCTCGACCTGACGCACGATGCGGTCAGTGGTGTCGCCCGCCAGCGGGCGCGTGGGCTCGCGGATGCCCTGCGCGGGCGCCGCGGCAGGTTGGAACACCGGCGGCACGCCCTTGGGAGCCTGCGCGGAGGCCGGCACGGCCAGCAGCACGACGGCGAGGGCCGGCAGTGTCCTGCCGGCCCGGTGCGCGAGGTTGAGCTGCAACTTCATGGTTCTATCGTAAGCGATCACGCGAGCAATCAGCCACGGCGGCGGATGTCGGCGACGTCAATGTACCGTCCGGGGTTGTAGGCCAGGCGCGTGACGTCGCGACGGCCCCGGTGCACGTAGGTGACACGGTAGGCGACCACACGCTCCTCGACGCGGGTTTCGCGCCGCACCTCGCAGCGACGTACGTCGCGGTAGTACACCTCGCGCCCACCATCACGGCCGATCTCGCTGCCGATGACCGCACCGGCAACTGCGCCGGCAACTGTGGCCACGCCGCGGCCGTCACCCACCCGGTTGCCGATGACGGCCCCGAGCACGCCACCGGCGATGGCCGCACCGTTGCGATCAGCGCCGCGCACATGCCGTTCGCGCTCGTTCCAGCAATGCTCCACCGGCACGGTATGCCGCACGCGTTCGAAGATGGGTTCGACCTGCACCACCCTGGCCTGGCGGTCGCCATGGTCGTGGCGATCATGGCCGTGCCCCTGGCCGTGGCGGTTGCCGTTGCCCGCCTGGGCACCCAGTGAGGCTGCGCCGAGCACCAGCGCCGCAACTGCCGCAAGAATCCTGTTGTTGTTCATGACTGCCTCCACTTGCGCACCCGGAAGCTTGTTTCCGGGCCTGGGAGCGATACTGCGCGGGGGTCAATGAATCAGGACTGAATGTTCCTTTTCACCTCGTTCCAGAGGGCATCGAGGCCTGCGGGGCCGAGATCTTCCAGCGCGAGGCAGCGGGCCTGCGCCAGGGCTTCCATGGCGCGGAAGCGGGACTCGAAACGGGCATTGGCCCTGCGCAGCGCGGTTTCCGGATCCACCTTCAGGTGGCGGGCCAGGCTGGTGGCAGCCAGCAGCAGGTCGCCCAGCTCATCCTCGACACTGCTGGTTCCCTCGCCGCGCTGCGCGGCGTCGACTTCCGCCAGCTCTTCGATCACTTTTGCGCGCGCTCCGCTGGCGTCGGGCCAGTCGAATCCCACGCCTGCCGCACGCTTGCCCAGCTTGGCAGCACGCGCAAGTGCCGGCAGCGTGAGGGGGATGTCATCGAGCCGGCCGGCGCTGCCGCGCGCGGCGCGCTCATCTGCCTTCACCCGCTCCCAGTCGACCGCCTCGCGCTGGCCGGTGCCGCCGAATACATGCGGGTGGCGCCGTTCCAACTTGTCGGCGATGGCATGCGCCACGGCATCGAAATCATATTCGCCGCGCTCGCTGGCCAGCTGCGCGTGGAACACCACCTGGAAGAGCAGGTCGCCCAGCTCATCGCGCAGTGAGCCTGCGTCGCCGGATTCGATGGCCGCGATGAGCTCGCAGGCTTCCTCGAGCGTGTAGCGCGCCAGCGAGCGGGAGTCCTGCGCCCGGTCCCAGGCACAGCCCGTGGACGGATCGCGCAGCGCGCGCATCACTTCCAGCAGGCGCTGCATGCCGGCGAGCCGGTCGTGCGCGGCTTGCTGCACGCGAGTCAGGACGCCGTGGGGATGCGCGGCTGGCGGCGCTGCTCAGCCGCCGCCACTGGTGCCGCCCTTGATGCCACCGCGCGTGAGCTCCGCCGGATCGAGCAGCGATTGCAGCTGCGCGGCGGGCAGGTCGGTGTTGGCAGCGGCCACCTCGAGGATGGGCTTGCCCTCGGCATAGGCCTTCTTGGCAATGGCCGCACCCTTCTCGTAGCCGATGACCGGATTGAGCGCAGTGACCAGGATGGGGTTGCGGTCCAGCGCCTCCTTCAGGCGCGGCTCGTTCACGGTGAAGCCGGCAATGGCGGCATCGGCCAGCTGGCGCGACACATTGGCCAGCAGGCGGATGCTCTCCAGCAGCTTGTAGCCCACCAGCGGCAGCATCACGTTGAGCTGGAAATTGCCGGACTGGCCGGCCACGGTGATGCTGACGTCATTGCCCATCACTTCGGCGGCCACCATGGCGGTGGCCTCGGGAATCACCGGGTTCACCTTGCCCGGCATGATGCTGCTGCCCGGCTGCAGTGCCGGCAGCGCGATTTCGGCAAGACCTGCCAGAGGGCCGCTGTTCATCCAGCGCAGGTCGTTGGCGATCTTCATCAGGCTCACGGCCAGCGTCTTGAGCTGGCCGGACATCTCCACCGCCGTATCCTGCGTGGCGATGCCTTCGAACAGGCTGGCATTCGGATGGAAGCCGATGCCGGTGGCCCGCGCCAGCTCGCCGCAGAAGCGCGCGGAGAATTCCGGATGCGCGTTGATGCCGGTGCCCACCGCGGTGCCGCCCTGCGCCAGCTGCAGCAGGCGTGCCTCTACCGCCATGACGCGTTCGATGCCCTTCTCCACCTGCGTGCGCCACGCGGCCAGCTCCTGGCCGAAGGTCACGGGCATGGCATCCATCAGGTGCGTGCGGCCGGTCTTCACGATGTGTCCGACCTGCGCTTCCTTGTGGCGCAGCGCATTGGCCAGGTGCTGCAGGGCGGGCAGCAGCTGCTCGCGCCAGGCCAGCGCTGCACTGACGTGGATCGCAGTGGGGATCACGTCGTTGCTGCTCTGGGCCATGTTCACTTGGTCATTGGCATGCACGGCGCGCCCGAGGTGGCCTGCCGCCAGCTTCGAGAGCACCTCGTTGGCGTTCATGTTCGTGCTGGTGCCGGACCCGGTCTGGAACACATCAACGGGGAACTGCGCGTCGTGTGCGCCGGCGGCCACCTCGCCGGCCGCCTTCACGATGGCCGCGGCCACCGGAGCTTCGAGCAGCCCGAGCGATGCATTGGCCTGGGCCGCCGCAGCCTTGATCAGCGCCACCGCGCGGATGAAATCGCGCGGCATGGGACGGCCGCTGATGGGAAAGTTCTGCACGGCCCGCTGGGTCTGGGCACCCCACAGCGCCGTGGCCGGCACCTTGAGTTCGCCCATGCTGTCGCGTTCGATACGGAAGTCTTTGCTGCTCACGTTGTAATCCTTTCACCAGCCAGTCAGGTGCCGCTTCGGCTATCATTGAATTCTATCATCCGCAGCCCTGCGGCAATCCGCCGCGCCTATCCATGGACCACAGCCTTTCTGCCCTCTCTCCCGTCGACGGGCGTTATCGCGCCGTCACCGAACAGCTTGCGGGGCTGCTTTCCGAAGCCGGACTGGTGCGCGAGCGCATCCGTGTCGAGGCGCTGTGGCTGCTGCAGCTGGAGCAGTCCCTGGGCGGCCACGCCGCGCTGCCCTTCAGCCCGGCGGTGCGCCAGCGCATCGGCGAACTGGCCGATGATCCCGGCGCCACCAGCGCGCCGATGGTCAAAAGCATCGAGAAGCGCATCAACCATGACGTGAAGGCGGTGGAATATTTCGTTCGCGACGAGATGCGTGCCGCCGGCGCCACCCCCGCGCAGCTCGAGCTGGTGCATTTCGGCTGCACCTCTGAAGACATCAACAACATCAGCTACGCACGCCTGCTGTCCAGTGCCCGCGACACACAGCTGCTGCCGGCGCTCGATGCGCTCCTTGCCCCGCTGGCCGCGTTTGCCACCGAGCATGCCGCGCTGCCCATGCTCTCGCGCACCCACGGGCAGACCGCCTCTCCCACCACGCTGGGCAAGGAATTCGCCAACGTGCATGCGCGGCTACGCCGTGCGCGCTCGCGCCTGGCGCGGGTGGAGATCCTCGGCAAGTGGAACGGCGCGGTGGGCAACTTCAATGCCCATGCCGTGGCCTTCCCCGCGCTCGACTGGCCGGCGGTTTCCCGGCAGTTCGTCGAGCAGCGCTGCAGCCTCACGTGGAATCCACTGACCACGCAGATCGAGCCGCATGACTGGATCGGCGAATACGCCGACGCACTGGCCGCCATCAACGTCATCGGCATCGACTTCTGCCGCGATGTGTGGGGTTACGTGTCGCTCGGTTACCTGCGCCAGCGCGCGGTGCCAGGCGAGGTGGGCTCCTCCACCATGCCGCACAAGGTCAATCCCATCGACTTCGAGAATGCCGAAGGCAACCTGGGCCTGGCCAACGCGCTGCTGCGCCACTTCAGCGACAAGCTGCCGGTGTCGCGCTGGCAGCGCGACCTGACCGACTCCACCGTGCTGCGCAACGTGGGCGTGGCGCTGGGCCACTGCCTCATCGCCTGGCGCGCCGCCCTGCGCGGCCTGGGCAAGATCGCGCCGGACCCCGCGACACTCGCGGCCGACCTCGACGATGCCTGGGAAGTGCTGGCCGAGCCGGTGCAGACCGTGTTGCGCGCCGAAGGCGTGCCCGATGGCTACGAGCTGCTCAAGCAACACTCCCGTGGCCGGCCGCTCACGCGCGAATCCCTGGCCGCACTCATCGCCACCCTGCCCATCCCCGACGCGAAGAAGGCCGCCCTGCAGGCCCTGACCCCGTCGGCCTATGTGGGGCTGGCGGCGCAGTTGGCCCGGTTTCAGTTGACATAACGCCAGCCTTTCCGGAACGCAGCGCACACTTCGCGGCAATGCGTTGCCGCAGCAACGGCAAAGCGTGAACCGTCCCACACTGCGGGGCGGGCCAGCCTCGCAGACTCTGCGCCATGGCCGGATCCCAGTATTACTTCGCGGGGCAGGCAGCCAGCCTTCCAGGCATGCTGCCGCCCGTCACCGTGCTCGGCCGCGGTGGCAGCGAACGTCCGGAACGCGAGCCCCTGCAGGTGCTCACCACGCTGGATGACGTGCGGGCGGCCAATCGCCGCGCCATGGCAACCGCCAAGCGCCTGGTCTCCATCTACACCTCCGACCTCGAGCCCCGGCTCTACGAGCACGAACCTTTCCTGGAAGTCGTGCAGCGCTTCCTGCTCGCGCACAGCTTCGCGAAGATCCGCGTGCTGACGCAGCGCGCCGTGCCCTACACCACCGCACACAAGCTGGCCGCCATGCGCCGGCGCCTGTCCGGCCACATCGAGATCCGCAGTGTCCCGCCGCAGTTTGCCGGGCGCACGCAGGGCATGCTGATTGCCGACACGCGCGCCATCGTGTATCGCTCACAGGCGGGCAGCTACGACGGCGTGGCCGGCTTCGAGCAGCCGCCGGTGGCAAAGGCGTACCTGACCGAATTCGACGAGATGTGGCTGGCCAGCGCGCCGCGCTACTGATCCACGGCCGCCCGCCGCGGGCGTCCATCCCCGATCCCCTATACTTGCCGCCATGACCTGGCGTCCTGACCTGACCGTGGCTGCCGTCGTGCAGCGCGATGACCGATTCCTGATCGTCGAAGAGCGCATCAAGGGCTCGCTGGTGCTCAACCAGCCAGCCGGGCACGTGGAGGATGGCGAGTCCATCATCGAGGCGGCCGTGCGCGAGACCCTGGAGGAGACGGCGTGGCATTTGCGCCCGCAGCACCTGCTGGGCCTTTACCTCTGGCGCAACCAGGCTACTGGCGCAACCATCCTGCGCATCGCCGTCACGGGCGAGGTGACCGGCCACGAGCCCTCGCGTGCACTGGACCGCGGCATCGTCGCCGCCCACTGGATGACGCGCGCCGACCTCACCGACCGACCCGCCCGCCTGCGCAGCCCGCTGGTGCTGCGCTGTATCGATGATTTCCTCACCGGGCAGCGCCATGACCTGGGCGCGCTGAATTACCTGGCCGCGCAGCCGATCCAGGCCAGCGCCTGAGCATTGCCGTGGGCGAGCGCATCATCGTCGCCCTCTCTGGCGGCGTGGATTCGGCCGTCACGGCGCTGCTGCTGACGCGTGCGGGACATGAGGTGCAGGGCCTCTTCATGCACAACTGGGAGGAGGACGAGCAGGGTTACTGCACCGCCGCCGAGGATTTCCAGGATGCCCGGCGCGTCGCCGATGAACTCGGCATCCCGCTGCACCGCGTGGATCTTTCCGCGCAGTACCGCCGGCGCGTGTTCGATGAGTTCCTCGCCGCCAGCCGCGCCGGCCTCACGCCCAATCCCGACGTGCTGTGCAACCGCGAGATCAAGTTCGGCGACTGCCTGCGCCATGCACAGCGGCTGGGCGGACGTTACCTCGCCACCGGGCACTATGCGCGCGTCGTGCAGGCGGCTGATGGCCCGGAGTTGCACAAGGGGGTGGATCCGAACAAGGACCAGTCCTACTTCCTGCATGCGGTGGCGCGGCCCGCGCTGGCCCATGCGCTGATGCCGCTGGGTGAGCTGCACAAGGAGCAGGTGCGCGAGATGGCGCATGCGGCCGGCCTGCCGGTGGCTGCGAAGCGTGACAGCACGGGAATCTGCTTCATCGGCGAGCGGCCGTTCCGTGATTTCCTGCAGCAGTACCTGCCCACCTCGCCAGGCCCCATCGTCGATGCCGATGGACGGCCACTGGGCGAACACATCGGCCTGCCCTTCTACACGCTGGGCCAGCGTGGTGGCGTGGGCATCGGCGGCCTGCGCGGCGGCAGCGGCGAGGCGTGGTATGTGGCCCGCAAGGAGCTGGCAACCAATACGCTGTTGGTGGTGCAGGGCGAGGATCATCCAGCGCTGTTCTGCAGCAGTGTTGCCACCGGCCCGGTCAACTGGCTGTGCAGCCTGCCGCATTCCCTGACCGGTTGCGGCGTGCGGCTGCGCTACCGGCAGCCGGACCAGCCCGCGCGCATCGCGCCGGCACCCGATGGCGGCGTGCACATCGTTCCCGACTCTCCGCAACGCGCCGTCACGCCCGGGCAGTCCGCTGTGATCTACCAGGGAACGCGTTGTCTTGGCGGCGGGGTAATCACGCAAACGGGGCTATAATGGGCGGCTTACACGGAGCCGCCTGGCCCCTTGATCCACATCGACCGGAGAGATGGCATGACCGACAGTTTCGGGGCGCGCACGACGCTCGACGTTAACGGCAAGCAGTACGCAATCCGGAGCCTGGCCGCCCTGCCAGCCGAAAAGCTGGCCCGCCTGCCCTACTCGCTGAAGATCCTGCTGGAGAACCAGCTGCGCTTCGAGGATGGCGTGAACGTCACCCGCGCCGACATCGAGGCCATCCTCGACTGGGATGCCAAGGCCGCCCCCTCCTACGAGATCTCCTTCACGCCGGCACGCGTGATCATGCAGGACTTCACCGGCGTGCCCTGCGTGGTCGACCTGGCGGCCATGCGCGAGGCCATCGCCCGCCTCGGCGGCAACCCCGAGAAGGTGAATCCGCTGGCGCCGGCAGAGCTGGTGATCGACCACTCAGTGCAGGTGGATGAATACGGCACGGCGCAGGCGCTGGCCAACAACAACCGCATCGAGTTCGAGCGCAACGGCGAGCGTTACTCGTTCCTGCGCTGGGGCCAGAGCGCCTTCCGCAACTTCAAGGTGGTGCCGCCGAACACCGGCATCGTGCACCAGGTGAACCTGGAGTACCTCGGCCGCGTGGTGTTTGCAAAAGATGGCAGCCCCGCAGAGGCCTATCCGGACACGCTGGTGGGCACCGACTCGCACACCACGATGATCAATGGCCTGGGCGTGCTGGGCTGGGGCGTGGGTGGCATCGAGGCCGAGGCGGCCATGCTCGGCCAGCCAGTGACCATGCTGATCCCCCAGGTGATCGGCTTCAAGCTGTCGGGCACACTGCCGCCCGGCACCACGGCCACCGACCTGGTGCTCACTGTCACCGAGATGCTGCGCAAGAAGGGCGTGGTCGACAAGTTCGTCGAGTTCTTCGGCGACGGCCTCGCCAACCTGCCGCTGGCCGACCGCGCCACCATCGGCAACATGTCGCCGGAATTCGGCAGCACCTGCGCCATCTTCCCCATCGACGAGGAAACCATCCGTTACCTGAGACTCTCGGGACGTCCCGAGGAGCAGATCGCACTGGTCGAAGCTTATGCGAAGCACCAGGGCATGTGGCGCGTGAACGGCCAGGCGCCGGCGAACTACACCGACGTGCTGGAACTGGACCTTGCCACCGTGGAGCCCAGCCTTGCCGGCCCGTCCCGTCCGCAGGACCGCGTGCCGCTGAAGACCGCGCAGCAGGCCTTCAAGGCAACCTACAAGAAGCAGGCCGACGAGCGCGCGAAGAAAAATCCCGCTGCCACCGGCATGGGCATCACCACCCTGAACGGCAAGGAAACGGAAGTGCAGGATGGCGCGGTACTGATCGCGGCCATCACCAGCTGCACGAACACTTCGAACCCCTATGTGCTGATCGCCGCGGGCCTGGTGGCCCGCAACGCGCGGCGGCTGGGCCTGACCGCGAAGCCCTGGGTGAAGACCTCGCTTGCGCCGGGCTCGCGCGTGGTGTCCGACTACCTCACCGCCGCCGGCCTGCTCGATGACCTGGAGGCCGTGGGTTTCAACCTGGTGGGCTATGGCTGCACCACCTGCATCGGCAACTCCGGCCCGCTGAAGCCGGAGATCTCCGCCGCCGTGAAGCAGGGTGACGTGATCGGCTGCTCGGTGCTGTCGGGCAACCGCAACTTCGACGGCCGCGTGCATCCGGAGGTGAAGCAGAACTACCTGGCCTCCCCGCCGCTGGTGGTTGCCTATGCCCTGGCCGGCACGCTGGACACCGATCTGGTCGGAGCCCCGCTGGGCACCGGCAGCAATGGCCAGCCGGTGTACCTGAAGGACATCTGGCCCGCACCGCAGGAAGTAGCCGACTACGTGCGCCAGCACATCACTTCGGCGATGTTCCGCAAGAGTTATGCCGGCGTGTTCGATGGTGACGAGCGCTGGCGCGCCATCAAGGTGCCGGCAGGCAAGGTCTATGCGTGGGACGAGAAATCCACCTACGTGAAAAATCCGCCCTACTTCGACGGCATGACCATGACGCCGGCGGCCGGCGGTGACATCAGCGGCGCACGTGTGCTGGGCCTGTTCGGTGATTCCATCACCACCGACCACATCTCCCCGGCGGGCAACATCGCGAAGAACAGCCCGGCGGCGCAGTACCTGATGGGCCAGGGCGTGCAGCCGGCCGACTTCAACCAGTACGGCGCGCGACGCGGCAACCACGAGGTGATGATGCGCGGCACCTTCGCCAACATCCGCCTGCGCAACCTGCTGTGCCCGGGCGTCGAAGGCGGCGTCACGCAGTACATGCCCACTGGCGAGCAGATGTCGATCTTCGATGCGGCCATGCGCTACAAGGCCAGCGGCACGTCGCTGATCATCCTCGCCGGCAAGGAATACGGCAGTGGTTCTTCGCGCGACTGGGCTGCCAAGGGCACCATGCTGCTGGGCGTGAAGGCGGTTATCGCAGAGAGTTTCGAGCGCATCCACCGCTCCAACCTGATCGGCATGGGCGTGCTGCCGCTGCAGTTCGCCCCGGCCACCAACGCGCAGTCGCTGGGGCTCACGGGCAAGGAAACCTTCAGCATCAGCGGTGTCACCGATGCCTCCAGGCGCATGGTGGAGGTGGTGGCTACGCCTGACGGTGGCGGCAAGCCCATCGTGTTCGAGGCGCGCGTGCGCATCGACACGCCCAAGGAGCGCGAGTACTACCAGCACGGCGGCATCCTGCACTACGTGCTGCGCCAGCTGGCGGCCAGCGGCAAGGCGGCCTGAGCGGCCTGAATAACGCCGTGGAGCCGGCGGCAGGGACGTCGCGACGCATCGCGCTGTTCGACCTGGACGGCACGCTCACCCGTCGCGACACCTACGTGCCCTTCGTGCTGGGCCTGCTGCTCAGGCGGCCGGCACGCTGGGTGCGTACGCCGCTGCTGCTGGTGGCCGCGCTGCGCTACGT